>OMUX01000375.1 GCA_900314345.1 uncultured Erysipelotrichaceae bacterium
CGGCATTACCTTATATAAAAGAGCATCCTGACACGCCGGTAATTGTCACCGGCGGAATCCAGCGTTCCGATCTTCCTTCCGAAGCATATTCCATGCAGGAATATCTGAGGGAACATGGGGTGAAGGAGGAAAGGATTCATATGGATGAGCAGGCATCCTCAACCTATGAGAATCTGAAGAATGCAGCAGAAATCATCCGTAATGATCACCTCAGTCAGAATGTACTGATCTCTACAAATGAATTTCATCAGTACCGGGCCACATTGTTTGCAGAAAGAGACGGACTGACACCGGTATCATTGAATGCAAACACACCGTGGTATCTCATGCCTGTATGCTGGATCTATGAGATGTACGGCATCCTCAGTGCATGGATTTTCGGAAACTGACGTTGAGAAAAGAACATAAGTCCCTTATAATAACAACGGTACAGCAAGCATGTATACAACCTGGTCAGGTCCGGAAGGAAGCAGCCATACAAACCTCTGCCTGCGTGTACCTTTATTTTTGAGAAGAAACCATGGAAGACAGCGAATACTACATGCGTCTTGCTTTGAAGGAAGCAGAGAAGGCGAGAAAGATTGATGAAGTACCGGTAGGAGCCGTCATCGTCAGAAACGGTGAAGTCATTGCCAAGGCACACAACCTCCGGGAACGGAAACAGCAGGCAAGCGCACATGCTGAATTCCTTGCAATAGAGAAGGCTTCCAGGAAACTGGGCACCTGGTGTCTTGATGACTGTGACCTCTATGTGACCCTGGAGCCCTGCATGATGTGCACCGGTGCCATCTCACTTGCAAGGATCCGGAAGGTATATTATGGAACCACCGATCCCAAGGGAGGAGCCATGGATTCCCTGATCCAGGTCAAGACCATCAAGCATATCGGAGTCTATCCAAAGGAAATCCATACCGGCATCCTGAGAGAGGAGTGTTCCAGGATTCTGACGGAATTCTTCCGGGAAAAACGGAAGAATCCGCATTCCAGGAAACCAGTGACTGAAAACAATGGAAAATAGTCTGTATCCGCAAAGAAACAGACTATTTTTGATATACTAAAGAGTACGAGGAAACAGGATGAGCAGAATTGCACTTTACCAGAAATATCGTTCACAGACATTCGATGAAGTGATCGGTCAGGATTATGTGGTCCGTTCCATCCGGAATGCCGTCAAGGAACAGAAGGTAGGTCATGCCTATCTTTTCTGCGGACCAAGAGGCACCGGCAAGACAACGATGGCAAGACTGCTGGCAAGGTCCATTAACTGCGAACATCCGGAAAAGGCACCATGCGGGGAATGTCCCAGCTGCAAGGCTGCTCTTGCCGGTACACACCCGGACATCATTGAAATCAATGCCGCAAATGAAACACATGTTGAGGATATCCGTGATCTGATTGAAAGGGCAAGGCTTGCCCCGATGATGAGCAAGCATAAGGTCTACATCATCGATGAGGTGCATCAGCTTTCTTCTGCTGCATCTTCTGCACTCCTCAAGACACTGGAAGAACCGCCGGAACATGTTGTGTTCATTCTGGCCACAACTGATCCGCAGAAGATGCTGAAGACCATCATCAGCCGCTGTCAGCGGTTTGACTTCTCAAAGGTCGATACTGAGAAGATCAAGGATCACCTGCTTGATATTGCCGGCAAGGAAGGCTTTGTGCTGGATGAAGCTGCTGCCCTGAAGATTGCCGAGCTTTCCGACGGAGGCATGCGTGATGCTCTGTCCATTCTGGAACAGGCAAGCTCCTATGCAGGAGACCATATCAGTGAAGAATCCATTGATGAAATCTTCGGACTGACCAGTACCACAGAAGAAGTGGACCTGCTTAAGGATATCCTTGATTCCAATATGGAAGGCATCCTGGAAAGAGTCCGCAGCTTTGCTGAACATGGAACGGATTTCCGGAGATTAAGCAATGATCTTGTCAATGCACTGAAGGATGCCATCATCTTCCAGGGAACAAAGAATGCAGATCTTCTGCATCATCTGAATGCGGACCAGGCTTCAAAGCTCTCTGATCCGCCCATGCAGAAGCTTCTTGGCATGGCAAGGGTCATGATGAAGGCACAGCCGGACTTTGCCCTTGCTCAGTCGCAGGAGACATGCTTCACACTCGCCTGCTTTGACATGATGATGTACGAACAGCCGTCCGTGCAGGTGGTTCAGAAGACGGCAGAGGTTCCGGCAGAGAACATGCATGCATATATACCTCCGCAGCCATTGCCCGTATCCTTTGAACCACAGAAGACAGCTGTTCCATCAGAGCCTTCACCGGTACAGCCGGCAGCGGAAGTAAAGAAGGAAGAAGTGCATATTCCTGTGGAACAGCCGCAGCTGTTAAGCAATGAAGATGTGATTTCCATTCTTGTTTCCTGCAACAAGGCATACAAGCAGGAAGTACAGGAAAAACTGAACAGGATCATGGATCCTTCCGTTCCCATGAACCGCTGGAAGAACATGCTCAGACAGGTGAAGCTTGGTGCAGCAAGCGATAAGGCAGTATTGCTGTTTGCGGGTTCCCAGGCAGCGGTGAATACCATGATGTGTGAAAGCACAAACCGCGGTCTGTATGAATATCTGAAGGAAAACGGCATCGACCGGATGCCTTACGTGATCCAGGATCAGGAGTTCTCACAGGCATGCCATGCATTTGCCGCAAGAATGAAGGATCACACACTTCCGCAGCCAAAGGAGATCACGTTCTGGAGCAGGCAGGAAGCTGAAGCAGGAAAAAAAGAAGATGACCCTGAACAAAGGGTCATGGCATTGTACGGGGCTGAGAATGTAAAGGTCATTGATCAGCCGAAGGGAGAAGAATAAGAACTATGGATATGCAAAGACTCATGCAGCAGGCGCAGCAGATGCAGCGCAGGCTGGCAAAGATTGAAGAGGAACTGGACGCAACGCTGTATGAAGGAACCAACAACGGTGTGACAGTGACTGTCAACGGAAAGAATGAAGTAACGGAAGTGAAGATTGATCCGGAACTTCTGGAAAAGGACAACCAGGAAATGCTGCAGGATATGATCATGCTGGCTGTCAATGATGCCAATGCCAAGGCAAAGGCAGACCGTGAGACAAAGATGAACACGGTCACCAACGGCGTACGCGTACCGGGGATGTAATCCATGTATCCACAGAGTCTGGAAAAACTGATTTCCTGTTTCCGGATCCTGCCGGGCGTCGGTGAGAAGACAGCAGAGCGCTATGCCCTCCTGATCAGCGAAAAGCCGCAGGAGGAAGTACAGGAGTTTGCCCAGGCACTGCTGGATGTGAAACAGAATGTTCATTTCTGCAAGATATGCGGCAATCTGACGGAACACGAGGAATGTGAGATCTGCTCTGATTCAGAGCGGAATCACAGACAGATCCTTGTTGTACAGTCGCCCAAGGATGTGATTGCCATGGAGAAGATGGGAGAGTACAAAGGTGTCTACCATGTGCTCAACGGACTGATCTCCTCCACCAAGGGCATCATGCCTGAAGATCTCAACATCGCATCATTGCTGGAAAGAGCAGGGGATGCAGATGAAGTCATCCTGGCTACCAATGCAACGGTGGATGGAGAAACAACAGCCATGTATCTGGACAAACTGCTTCATGCAAAGCATCCCGGCATCCTTGTCACAAGGATTGCCCATGGTCTTCCGGCAGGAGGAATGCTTGATTACGCAGATGAAATGACTTTAAGTCATGCGCTGACAGAGCGGCGCAAGATGCAGTAATACCGAAAAAGGAGGCATGCATGAACAACGATCTCAGAATTGCACAGGCAGCGAAACTTCTCGATATCTATGAAATTGCTGACAGAGCGGGCATTGACCGTGAATACGTCGAGCCCTATGGCAAGGACAAGGCAAAGATTGATCTGAATATCCATGAGAAGATCGGTGAACGCAGGGATGGCAAGCTGATCCTTGTTACAGCGATCAACCCGACACCTGCAGGTGAAGGAAAGTCCACGACAACCATTGGTCTTGCAGATGGTCTTCAGAAGATCGGCATGCGTTCCATGGCATGTTTAAGAGAGCCTTCCCTGGGACCGGTCTTCGGCCTCAAGGGCGGCGCAGCAGGCGGAGGCTATGCACAGGTGGTGCCGATGGAAGCCATCAACCTGCATTTCACCGGCGACATGCATGCAATCACTACGGCAAACAACCTGATTGCTGCCGTGCTGGACAACAGTATATACCAGGGCAACCCCCTGAACATTGATCCGGAGAAGGTTGTCTGGAAGAGATGCATGGACATGAATGACAGAACACTGCGTGACATCACGATTGCCCAGGACAAGAAGACAAACGGTGTGGAACGCAAGGATCACTTCGTCATCACCGTTGCCACAGAGGTCATGGCCATTCTCTGCCTTTCCTCTGACCTGAAGGATTTCCAGGAACGCATCGGCAGGTGTATTGCTGCCTATACGTATGATGGTGTGCCTGTTACCGTCAAGGATCTTGGCGTGGACGGTGCTGCAGCAGTTGTCATGAAGGAAGCCATCAAGCCGAACCTTGTACAGACGCTGGAACATACACCGGTTTTGATCCATGGCGGACCGTTTGCCAACATCGCCCATGGATGCAACTCCGTCATCGCCACAAAGACAGCCCTGAAGCTGGCTGACTATGTGGTCACGGAGGCAGGCTTCGGCGCGGATCTTGGTGCTGAGAAGTTCATGGACATCAAGTGCCGTCTGGCAGGCCTCAAACCCAACTGTGTCGTCATTGTCGCAACCGTCCGCGCTCTCAAGATGCATGGAGGTGTGGCAAAGGAAGACCTCGAGAAGGAGAATGTCGAGGCAATGCTTGCCGGTGCTGCCAACCTCAAGAAGCATATTGAATCCGTGCAGGAGTTCGGTGTTCCCTTTGTGGTTGCCATCAACAAGTTCTCCAAGGATACGCCGCTGGAAGTCAATGCACTGAAGAAGTGGTGTGAAGGCTATGGCTATCCGGTTGAGGAAAGCGATGGCTGGGCAAAGGGCGGAAACGGAACAACAGAGCTTGCCGAGCATGTCGTGAAGCTCTGCAATGAAGAAAGTCATTTCCATCCGGTCTATGACACCGAGGAAACGATCAAGCAGAAAATCACGGATATTGCCGTGAAGATCTACGGCGCAAAGGATGTGGAGTTCTCTGAGGAAGCAGAGGAGAAGATCAAGCTGTTCATGACCTATGGCTGGGACAGACTCCCGGTATGCATGGCCAAGACCCCGCTTTCCCTGACGGATGATCCCAAGATCAAGGGAAGGCCCAGCGGATTCACGATCCATGTCAGGGACCTTTCCGTTTCTGCAGGCGCTGGCTTTATCGTTGCCTACACGGGATCCGTCCTGACCATGCCGGGACTCCCCAAGGATCCGGCAGCTTTGCACATGGGAATTGATGAAGAAGGAAGAAGCTACGGCATCTTCTGATGAAGACAAGGTGAAACATGAGCTCGATTGCATATGCAGCGGATGAGAAAATGCTGGAATACCACCGGCTCTGCGGAACGCAGAACATTAATTTCTGGCGCCTTTCAAGCCATGAAGGCTTCAAGGATTTTCATCCTGGCGATCTGCTGTTCTTCTATGCCCATGGCTTAAGGGGCAGGAAGAAGGGGCTGGTCGGCTATGCACATTACGAGCACACCCATACCATGTCCCTCAAGCAGATGTGGGACAGGTACGGCACCAGCAACGGCTATGACACAATGGATCAGATGAAGGAAGCCATCGAAAAGGCATCCAGGAACCATCAGGTGCCCGCAAAGATGAACTGCCTTTATCTGACCAATGTCATATTCTTCCGTACGCCTGTCTATCCAAAGGATGCAGGTCTTTCCATCAATGAAAAGCTGGAAAGCTATACCTACATTGACCAGGACGATCCTTACATGAGCGTCAGGATCCTGAAGATGGCGGAAAGAAACGGCATTGATATCTGGCAGGAATCACAGACAGAGGAACGTTCCCAGGATATCTTCCGCAGGGATGCCATCCGTCTGCAGCTTGGAAACTTCTGTCAGGAAGCCGGGTCAAGAGGCTTCAGTGAGAATGAACGCAGAAGGGCAGAGAAACTCGTACGTGACAAGCTGAATGAACCGGGATGGAACAGCATTCCTCTTTGCAAGACAGAATGCTATTGTCTGAAGCACGATACCATGACCATCGGCCTGCCGTTTGTGTATCAGGCAAGAAACAGACAACAGAGGCTCCTGGAGCTTTTAGGCAGGATCACCTGGTATCAGCTGAGGATGCACAAGGAGAAGGTCCGTGTGGAACACCTTGATTTCTGCATCCTGCAGGAGGAAGAGGACGAGGAAGTGAAGAAGCTTCTGAAGGCTTTGGAAGAAAATGAAAGACTATGAAGTCATTGTAATCGGCGGAGGACATGCAGGCATTGAAGCAGCGCTTGCCTGTGCCCGTCTGAGACATAAAACCCTGATGCTCACCCTGAGCATTGACAATATCGGCAAGATGCCCTGCAACCCGAGTGTCGGCGGACCGGCCAAGGGTATTGTTGTCAGGGAGATCGATGCTCTGGGCGGACAGATGCCCGTCACAGCAGACAAAACAGCACTGCAGTTCAAGATGCTCAACAGTGCCAAAGGGCCTGGTGTCCGTGCACTGCGCGTACAGTCGGACAAGATTGCCTACAAGAAGATGATGCAGGATGTCTGTCTGCATCAGGAAAACCTCACGGTCATGGCAGGCATGGCCGTGAAGATTGAAGTGGAAAACCAGAAGGTGAAGGGAGTTGTGCTGAAGGATGGCTCCTTTCTTTCCTGTGATATCGTCATCCTGACAACCGGCACCTACATGGCAGGTCTGAACATGATCTCTGCCGAGGTCACACCGGGCGGCCCGGACCGGGAAGAGACAACAGACATGCTCAGCCAGTCCTTAAGGGATGCCGGCATCCGGACATTCCGTCTCAAGACCGGAACACCGCCAAGAGTACTGACTTCTTCCATTGATTTTTCAAAGACAAAGCTCGAACCCGGAACGGATGCCTTCCTTGCCTTTTCCGAGACAACAAAGGAAATCCGTCCGTTCAGTGAGCAGGTTCCCTGCTACATGACATACACCACACCGGAAACCCACGAGATCATTCTCTCCAACCTGAACAAGTCCAGCATGTATTCCGGTGTCGTCAAGGGAGTCGGACCAAGATACTGCCCGAGCATTGAAGACAAGCTTGTCCGCTTCAAGGACAAGCCCCGTCATCTTCTCTTCCTGGAACCGGAGAGCCTCACGATGGATACCACGTATGTCCAGGGATTCTCCACATCCCTTCCAAGGGATATTCAGGAGAAGATGACGCATAGCCTGCCGGGCTTTGAGCACTGCATCATCAAGAAGTATGCATATGCCATTGAGTATGATGCGATTGATCCGATTCAGATGATGCCGAGCGAGGAAAACAAGATCGTGGAGAATCTCTTCACGGCAGGCCAGGTCAACGGTACCTCCGGCTATGAAGAAGCAGCCGGCCAGGGCATCATGGCAGGCATCAATGCATGCATGAAGCTGGAAGGAAGAAAACCGGTGGTCCTTGGAAGGGACCAGGCATACATCGGGGTCCTGCTGGATGATCTGACAACCAAGGGAACAAAGGAACCTTACAGACTGCTGACCAGCCGTGCAGAGTTCCGTCTGCTGTTACGGCATGACAATGCTGAACAGAGGCTCATTGACATCGGCAAGGATGCGGGTCTCATCAGCAGTGAACGCTATGATGCATACCTGAAGAAGCAGGAAATGCTTCATGAAACAGAGGAAACACTGAAGGAAACAGTGTTCGATCTGGATGATCCGGCTGTGAAGGCATATCTGGAAAGCCTTGGCTATGAGACACCGGGTCATATCGGTGAAAAGGGCATTGACCTTGTCAGAAGACCGAAGGTGGAAAGCGAGAAGCTGCTTGCCGCAAAGGGCATCACAATTGATCATCGTCTTGGAGAAAAAGCCGACATTGAGATCAAGTATGAAGGCTATATCAACAAGGCACAGAGAGAAGCGAAGAAGCTGTCCCTGATGGAAGAGCAGAAGCTTGGCATGGACTTTGACTATGACCAGGTGGACAACCTCTCCATTGAAGGAAGACAGAAGCTCATGAAGTACAGACCGGCAACCATCGGCCAGGCATCCCGCATCAGCGGTGTCAATCCGGCTGACATTGCCGTGCTTGCCATCGCCATCAGGCAGGGGAAAGGAAGAAGCGTATGAAATGGGAAGATGTGGTTTCCAATGTGAAGGTCTACGGACTGGATGATGCAGTCAGGGGAGCGAAGTACTCCTTTGCGGTGGATCTCAGCAAAGTCAGTGATGAAGTGACGGATACAACCAGGAAGCTGGCCAAGTCACCGGTGGGAAGCGGACATGACAACTTCCTCAACGGAGCCATTGTGCAGTTTGATCTGACATTCTCTAACAAAGCATGGGTGGAGGCGGAACGCTATCATTTCCTGGATTTTGTTTCCTCTCAGTCCACGATGCACCGGATCACGAAGTTTGATCTCGACAGTGCGTACATTGAATACACGGACCCCCGCATCATTGCGATCATGAAGGAAAAGGTCAAGGATTACAACGACCTGCAGGCGGACATCAAGGAACGGGAAGCGGAAGGCAAGGATACCAGCACACTGCGTGATCTTGCCAATGAAAAGTATCTCGGCATCCTGTACTCCAATCCGGCCGGCTTTCGTCTGACGGCCAAGATGACGACAAACTACAGACAGCTCAAGACCATCTACAGACAGAGAAGGAACCACAGACTTCCGGAATGGAGAGCATTCTGTTCCTGGATTGAGACCCTGCCGTATGCCGAGTTCATTACGGAAGATAACTGAGTTTCTGCTCAGTTTCATGCTTTGTCTGACACTGGCTGCCTGCGGATGTGAAAGCACAGCTGCTTCACCCGCACCAGAAGAAGACAGGACAGTCTATGGCATCTGGTGGTCCTATCAGGAATATGAAAAATACTGCACGGACCTGGATGAAGAAACATACCGCACAGTCATTCAGAATGCCTGTGATAATCTGAAGGATCTTGGCATCAATACGGTCTATGTCCATGCCGTCAGCTATACGGATGCCTTCTATCGTTCGGATATCTATCCCTTCACCACACATCTTGGAAGCTGTGACTATGATCCATTGGCAGTGTGGGTGGAGCTTGCCCATGCCAATGATCTGAAGATCGAGGCATGGGTGAACCCCATGCGTTCCATCCTGGTCTCTGAAACAGACAGTCTTCCGGATGACTTCATCGTGAAGCAATGGATCAGGGAGAACAATGAACGCATCCGTCAGGTCAATGACCGGTACTACCTTAATCCTGCCTATCAGGAATGCCGTGATCTCATCACTTCCGTGGTGAAGGAGATTGCCCGGAACTATGATGTGGACGGTATTCATATGGATGACTACTTCTATCCGGAAGGCACAGAGGATAACTTTGATGCCTATGTCTTTTCCAAGGCAGAGGAAGAAAACGAAGAACTCGACCGCAGTACGTTCCGCATCAACAATGTCCGGGAACTGGTGAAGGAAATCCACGATACGGTGAAGTCCGCAAAGAGCGATCTGCGTTATGGCATCTCACCGGCAGGCAATATGGAAAACAACCTGCTGTTCTACTATGCAGATCCTTCCCAATGGGTAAAAGACGGCACCGTGGATTATCTGGAACCACAGATCTACTGGGGTTTTGAGCATCCCGTCAAGCCGTATGAAAGCACCCTTGAGGCATGGATGGAGATTACAGAAGGAACAGATGTACAGATGATCCCGGGACTTGCGGCATACAAGATCAATACCGCCGATGCCGGGACAACGGAATGGCAGGACAATGATGATATCCTGGCCAGACAGACACAGATGGCAATGGAAAAAGGGTGTGACGGCGTCGTGTATTTCGACTATGAAGCACTCTTTGATCCGGCTGAGGAAAACAAGGAAATTGTGGAGAATGAATTTCTCCACATAAAAAACTGCATTCAGGATCTTCAGCAGAATCATTCCTGATGTAGAATAGCAGGAGAGGTCAGGCATGGAATTAAAACAGCTGCAGGAATGGATGAGAAAAGAGAATCTGCCGTGTGATACGGAAACCATGCAAAGGCTTGGTCTTTACGCATCCCTTCTGCAGGAATGGAACGAGAAGATGAACCTGACCGCAATTGCGGAACCCTCTGAAATCTATGAGAAGCATTTCCAGGACTGCCTTCTGCCGCTGTCTTACCAGAAGCTGTCCGGAAGGATTGCGGATGTAGGAAGCGGTGCAGGATTTCCAGGCATGGTCTGGGCCATTGTTTCGCCGGAATGCCGTTTTACACTGATTGAACCGACCGGCAAACGGTGTACCTTCCTTGCAGAAGTGAAGACACAGCTGAAGCTGGACAATGTAGAGATCATCAACGCCCGGGCTGAGGACTATGCAAAGGAACACCGGGAAATCTTTGATACCGTGACCGCAAGAGCTGTCGCTGCACTGCCTGTACTGTGCGAGCTCTGCATTCCATTAGTGAAGGTCAGCGGCATCTTCCTTGCCATGAAGGGTTCACAGGGAAAAGAAGAGGCACAGCAGGCAGAGCGTGCACTGAAGATGCTTGGCTGTGAAAACAGCGAGCTTCATGAAGACCGTCTTTCATCCGGAGATGAAAGAATCAACCTGATCTTCTGCAAGACAAAGCCAACGCCGGGGAAATATCCGCGGCCGTATGCACAGATCAAGAAGAAACCACTGTAAAAGGGGCTGACAATGGGAAAGAACATCTTTGACATCTTTGACAAGGACCGTACCGGAAAGGTTGTGGAGATTCCGATTGAGGAGATCAAGCCAAGCCGCTACCAGCCCCGCATCCGCTTTGATGAGGCAGCTCTGGATGAACTGACGGAATCCATCAAGACAAACGGTCTGATCACACCGATCACCGTGCGGCAGATGGATGACCACTATGAGATCATCGCCGGAGAACGCAGATGGCGGGCCTGCACGAAAGCCGGCATGGAATCCATTCCGGCATACATTCTTTCACCGGATGAAAACCAGGCAGCCCAGATGGCCCTGGTGGAAAACATCCAGAGAGAGGATCTGACTGCCGTGGAGGAAGCCAAGAGCTATGTACAGATCATGCGGCAGACAGGCCTGACGCAGGAACAGGTTGCCGCAAGCGTGGGCAAGTCCCAGTCTGCTGTGGCAAACAAGATCCGTCTTCTGAACCTGCCGCAGGAAATCCAGCAGGCAGTGCTGGACAAG
>OMUX01000400.1 GCA_900314345.1 uncultured Erysipelotrichaceae bacterium
ATTGATATGGCCGATCGTTTCCTTCAGAGCATTTTCATTGGCCTTGTAGTTGGGGTCGGTCTGTACGTTCTGCATCTTGGTGTACTGCTTCAGGATGTTTGTCATGTAGGGAAGATACTGGTTGTAGAGTTTCTTGAGCTTCGGCTTGGAAGCAGGGAAGCTTTCCTCAAGATCACTGAGCTGCTTCAGCAGTGCTGTTGTTTCATACAGCATGTTGGAGATCTCTTCATCCGGAATGTCATCATTGAGTTCATTGATTTCATCACGGAAGCGCAGTGCATCACTGACCGGTTTTGCAAATGTCTGCTTCGGCTCTTCCTTCTTCTCTTCCTCAAACTTCTGTCCGCTTGGCACGAAGTCCGCATCAACGACATTGGCCTGCTTTGTGGCAGTCTCTGCCATGGCAAGATTCAGGAGCGTATTGAACAGCTGGTCATAGTCGGAAGGATTGCTGCGGCGGAAATCACCGGCACTCTGGTAGTTTCTTCCATCCACGGTCAGCTTCACAAGATCAATGGTACGGAATCTTGTGGCATTGTTGGTCAGGACATAGCCATGTCCCCCTGCCTGGATGCGGATGCTGTCCTGTTCCGCAAAGCGCTTCATGAGGTATGTATTCACCCTTGCCTTCTCGGCAGCTGAGTGATTGCTGTCATTCATGCCGTAGCTTCTGGTTGTGTTTCCGCTGGTGCGTGTGGCACGTCCTGCGGGTGCGTCATCCAGCTTTCTTGATGCCTGCACGGACTTCCATGCAAGCCAGCCTACAACACCTGCCGTGATCAGTAACGGCAGGATGGATCCGACGGATCCGAACAAGACTTCAAATATGATGAACAGGGTAATGAATCCCCCGATGCTGAAAGGTTTTCTGTTTCGCATTCTTTGGCCTCTTTGGCTGAATTATAGCATAAGAAAAAGCACCTTATCATCGGTGCTCTCACTCTTCCTTACTGCTTTCCTCAGCAGGTGCCTGCATGCGCCACATTTCGCTGTAGCTCAGGAAGCTGATCTCATCGGCATTCAGCTTTGCCTGGTTTCTCTGCTTCTTCACATTGCCCTCATGCACGGTATTGAGAATGGACTTGTTCACCATGTACTGGACATACAGAACCTTCTTCAATAAGAACCAGTGGATCACATACTGGCGGATGGTTTCTGTTCTGTCTTCCAGTGTCGGAAGCACATGTGCTGCTTCTTCCTTCTGCTTTGCGCTGGCTTCCAGGGCATCCTTGCGGAGTTCTTCATAGTCATGGAAGTGCTCATGATCGATGGATCTCTGCAGGGCGCCTGCCTTCATGCGGAAGATCCTGTTCCATGCGGACTGGATTTCCTGCGGCTTGTCGGAGCTGATCGCAACGATCTCGTTCTTGCAGTCAATGAAACGGCTGCCCGGTTCCGTCATGCAGTAGTAATAGCCCTTGGCATAGATGAAGCTGTATGTGCTGTATGGAACAACCAGAAGTGCTCGGTCCTGTCCTTCCTTTGTTTCATAGAGGATGTAGGGATAGACCATAGCCTTTCCGCTCAGCTTGAAGACATCCTTGTAGCGGATGATCTGGTTGCTGATGGCATCGCGGCTGATCTCACTTCTGAGTCCTGCGCAGATCCTGACATCAGGGTCTTCTTCAAGAATTGCACGGAAAGCTTCCAGGATCACAGGATCCAGATCCTGTGATACACCCAGATAATCTTCCAGGAATCCATTGAAACTGCAGTCATCCCCTTCTCTCCGGTTGTCGAGCTGCTCTGTGAGTATTGCTGTTATTGCCATGATTCTCCTCCATGTCGGAAGCATTCTTTAAACGACTTTTACATTATAGCTTTATTTCTTTTCAAAATACAGAATTTTGCGGAATAAAGCCTTTTTCGGATGTTTTTGAACATGCAGGACAGAACATGCATACAAACCTGTCTGACGGCACTTTGCTATAATGATGGCATGACAATGATTCTCTGTGATGAATATCAGAAAAACACCATATGGCAGAAGCATTCTTCCAACGGCATCTGTGCAGGACTGCTTCCGATTTCCCTGCATGCACTTCTAAAAGAGGATGCGTCGGTATCAAAGGATGCGATGCTTTTAGAGTGTGCACACCTTCTGCAGGATCATGCAAGACAGTTTCCCATCTACCGGGCCATGTTCATCTACCCTGCCTTCCTGCAGGAGATCATCCGGTTTGCCAAGGAGCTGTGTCTTTACCAGATTGATGTCAGTGCACTGCCGGAGGACAACGGTTCGGAAAAGGAACTCAAGCAGATCCTGTCCCTTGTCATGACCATGGACTTCGTGGAAAAGAGCATAGGCGCAAAGAGAAGCGGATGGATTGATTCCCTCTCAAGGAACAAGGACCTGATCATCCACCGGACCTTCAGCACGTCCTACTGGGATGCTTTGTTCCTGAAGGAATTGAAGGAAAAAGGCGTGAGAGAGGAAACGGATGAAGAAGGAAATCCGCAGCACTCTCTTGTCTGCAGTGTGAATGTACGGCAGGAGCTGGAATGCTGTGCACAGGAGATCTGCAGGAATCCACAGAAGAGATACAACATCATCCTTGCTTCCTACAATGAAACCTATCCTTTGTTAAAGCAGGTATTCCTGCGCTATGACATTCCGTATACGTGCATCAGTGAAGAACGTGTCACGCATGCCGGCACCATCTATGCAGCATTGCTGGATTTCGCCATGCACAAGAACAGTGAATCCCTGCTGAAGGCATTCCGTGTCCATGCTTTCAAGAGAAGCTGTCCAGATTCCCTGTATCAGTTCCTCATGCAGACAATGAAGGAGCCATGTGCACCAAAGGGAATTGCTGAAGGACTCAGGGGAACCATCCTGGAACCGGAGGCGGAGTGGTATGCCCGCATGGAGGAAAAGGCACAGGATTTCTTCTCTGAGATCCAGGAAGATGTAGATCTTCTGCTTTCTTCAAAGACACCAAAGGAAGAACTCATCAATGCCTATACGGTATTCAGAGGACTGCCTATGTTTGAAGACAAGGCAGAGCTGCGTGCCGGCATGAACATCCGCAATACACTGGAAAGCACACTGAATACCATCCGGAATGAAACGGATGTGCAGATGCTGAAGAGATGCTTTGAGACCATGGCATACGGAACGATGGTTCAGGGAGATGCCTGGGTGACGGTCACAGACAAGACACACCCGATGGATGCGGCTGATATGAGCTATGTCATCGGCTGCGGCGGTATGAACTGGCCGGGATTCCCCGGAGCTTCCGGTCTTTTCGATGAGAATTATGTTGCAAGGATTGAAGGTTATCCTTCCCTGCGTCAGCGCTATGACATGTACATGGAACAGCTGGAATGGGTAAAGCACAGCGCCAGGGAAAGTGTTGTATGGTCCTATGCCACCAATGACTACCAGGGCCGTGAGATCCAGCTTGCCTATGAAGTGGAATCCATGTTTGACGGAAAGAAGGCAGAGGTCAGGAAGCCTGCAGTGCTGCGGCCATTGAAGCCTGCAGCACATACATTGCGGGAGGATCTTGCAAGGGATATCTTCCTCAGGGATGGCAATGTGCATGCAAGCATCTCCACCGTGGAACGCCGTTATTCCTGTGCGTACTGCTATTTCATCATGAGCGGGCTTGGCATCCGGAAGCGGGAAGTCACCGGGATCGATGTACGTTCCCTTGGCAATATCCAGCATGATGTGATGGAAAAAGCCATCAGGAAATACAGCAAGGACTATGCAGGAATCTCTGAGGAAGAGATCAATGCAATCCTGGAGGAAAGCTTCCATGCGCTGTCTCTTGCCTGGCCCTGCTATCCGGAAGCGATCCGGCTTTGCCGGGAAAGGACATTGTCATCCCTGCTGATGGCATTCCGCTTCCTGCAGGACATGGAACGGAATTCTGAGTTCCGTCCATGGAGAGTGGAAGAAAAGTTTGAAGAAGAGATCGTGGATCATGTCATTCTCCATGGCAGGATTGACCGCATGGATGAATGCAATGACATGGTCAGGGTCATTGACTACAAGAGTTCAGCCAGAAGCCTGAATGAAAACAAGGTCAAGGCTGGTATATCCCTGCAGCTCCTGACCTACCTGCTTATCAGTGCAAAGATCACCGGAAAGAAACCGATGGGTGCGTATTACTTCTCCTTCCGGGATGATCCGATGCGTACCGGTGCAGCCAAGGTTTCAAGGAATGTTGTAACAGACACGGACTTCTCTGAAGAAGCTGCCAGGAATGCATTCATTAATGCAAGAAGGCTTTCCGGCTGGACATTTGATGAGAACCATCTGGTGGAACTGGATGAAGATGAACGCCATGTCAAGAACACGAAGACCATCTATGACATGGAAGAATGCACGGAATTGATGAAATATCTCTACCAGGATTTCCTGGAGAAAATCCTGCTTGGATACATTGATACCGATCCCGTTACGGGTGCCTGCAGTTTCTGCGACTACCGGTGCATCTGCCGTTTCCATGGGCAGTACCGGAAGATCGACAAGCAGAACAGTACACTGAAGAAAGGAAAAGACGATGCCCTTCGATCCTGAACAGACAGAGGCAATCAATGCCATACATACAAATGTCATCGTCAGAGCCAGTGCCGGTGCAGGAAAGACCGGCGTGCTTGTGGCACGTCTTGTCAAACGGTGTGTCACGGACGGCGTTCCGGTTTCAAGGATCCTTGCGGTGACATTCACGGAAGCTGCGGCTTCTGAGATGCGCAAGCGTCTTGCAAAATCATTGCATGAAAATTGTGAGAGTGAACAGGATCCGGAGAAGAAGCAGTATCTCATGGATCAGCTTGCCGGTCTGAGCAGTGCATGGATCACTACGATCGACAGCTTCTGTCTGACGATCATCAAGAAGTACTGCAATGTCATCGGACTGGATCCGGCACTAGCCAGAACCATTCTTTCAGAAGGCGAGCAGGAAAACCTGCGCCAGGAAGCGTTTGACATGGTGCTGCAGGAAACAAGCAGAACAGATCATGAAGCATTGCTGGAATTACTGCAGCTGCTTTCTCCTTCCCCGCAGGATTTTGACTGTCTTTATGACACGGCCAAGAAGATCAATGCCTGTGCAGATGCCGCAGTGGATTCAGGAAGCTGGTATGCACACGCAAAGGAAAGCTATGCCAAGGTGGGATCCTTTGCGGAATTTCCTGAGAATATCCGGCAGCGTTATCTGAACGGATTCGGTGTTTTCCTGCAGAGAGTGATCTCTGATCTTGATGTGATGCTCAATACATACAGTGAATCGCAGAAGATCAAGCCGGACCTGATCATTGCAAAGAAGAATGCTGCTTTGTCATGCACGGAGGAAATCCAGGCAGGAAACTACAGCGGCTTCTGTCAGAGACTGGATCATCTTGCCGAGATGAAGACCACAGCCGATTCCAAGGCAGAAGCATATACTGCTGCCCGCAAGGATGCCGAGGATATCATCAAGAAGATGCTTGGCGACCGATATGATGAAGGCATGCTCGTCCGTGACAACAACGAGCTGGATGCACCATGCCGTCTTCTGGTATGGATGGCGGAGCAGGTCAGTCTGACTTTCCGGAAACTGAAGCAGAACAAGGCGTGCATGGACTTCTCCGACATGGAACGCTATGCCCTGGAGATCCTGGATGCCAATGACGGAGAATGTGCATCCATTCTGAGAAACGGTCTGGATGAAATCATGATTGATGAGTTCCAGGATACCAGTGAACTGCAGAATGAGATCATTGAACGGATTGCCAAACCCGACAATGTGTTCCGTGTGGGTGATGTGAAGCAGTCCATCTACCGCTTCCGTCAGGCAAAACCGCAGCTCATGCGCAGACTCATGGAGGATCCTTCCACAAAGGTCATCACCCTTCGTCATAACTACCGTTCCAAGGAAAGCATCGTTGCCTTCACGAACATGCTGTTCGGCAATCTCATGAACGTTCCCGGTGCCAGGGATGTCTATCTTGAAGAAGACAATGTCACCATCGGCAGCGACCGTCAGAAGGAAGATGCCCCTGTTCCTGTGGAGTTTGCCCTTCTTGCAAAGGAAGACAGTGATTCCGGAGATGATGAACCACAGGCAAAGGAAGAGGAATCCACAGACGCCAAGCAGATGAAGGCAATGTGGATTGCCAACAGGATCGTGACGCTGATGGATCAGGATCCTTCCCTTTCCTACCGGAGCTTTGCCGTGCTTGTAAAAGGACATGCGGACAAGATCTATCTACGCTATGCCTTTGATGCCTGCGGCATCCCTTATGACATTGACGCAAGGGAAGGCTTCTATCAGTCGCAGCTGTGTCAGTGTGTTCTTGCCATGTGCCGTTTCATGATGGATCCCAATGACGCAGTCTCCCTTGCCTGTGTTCTGACCTCCTCCTTCTTTGGCTGCAGTGATGATGATCTTGCGCTGATGAAGAAGACAGGCGGCACAGTGATCAAGGGATGCGAGATCCTGCGGGCGGATGTATTCCGTGAAATCGATGAACTTCATTCCATCATCAACAAGGATGGTGTGCTTGCATTCCTTTCCGAAATGGCAAGGAGACATGATTTCCTGGAACGTCTGGAAGAGCGGGAAAAGGCAAACTTCGACTATCTCTTTGAGATTGCAACCCAGAGAGGCATGGATACCCTGCCTGGCTTTACGGACATGATCTCCGACAGTGAAGATGAAAGAAGCTCGGAAGCCATGTCAGCCGGCAAGGATGACGATGTGGTCATTGTCACAACCATCCATCATTCCAAGGGACTGCAGTATCCTTATGTGTTCCTTTGGGGAACCAGCAGGAACATGTTCATGGACAACAAGGATTCCGTTGTCGTGGATGATGAACTTTACATCGGGCTGCCTCACGAAGACATGCCTTACCGCATCAGCCGGCAGACCATGCGCAGGAAGGATATCCTGAACAAGCAGGACATGGAGGACTGTGAGGAATTCATCCGTCTGATCTATGTCGCTGTCACAAGAGCGGAAAAGCGTCTGTTCATTGTGGACTGTGTGAAAGATGATCAGAAACTGCCGGAATACGGTCCGTTGACGCTCAGCGATCTGCAGAAGCGGCAGGGTATTACAGGCCTTCTGCTGAAAGGCGCTCAGGAAGGCCCTTACTTCCATGTCTATCATGCATATCCTGCACCGCCGCTTCAGGCAAGGCGCAGGAATATCACCTATCTGGATCAGTTGATGCAGTATACAGGACTGCATCCCGTCAAGGTGAATCAGATGACACCAAGCTCCACGGAGGTCGCATCACTCCCGGATCTGGATCCGGCAGTGGAGAATGCCGCTGCGATGTCCTATGGCACCCGCATGCATGCAGCAGTGGAACATCTTCCGGATACCGTATGGACAGAAGCGGATGTCAAAGCCACCGGTCTTTCCAGGGGAGATCAGAAACGACTGCTTGCCTTTGGCAGCTCGGATCTTTACAGGAAGTGTCTTGCCTTAGGGGAAGTACACAAGGAATATCCCTTCTGGATCAGCAAGGATGATGTTCACATGAACGGACAGATTGACTTCTGTGCCATTGGCAAAGACAAGGTCATCCTGGTGGACTTCAAGACAGACAATGCAGAACCTGAGGAAATCAAGCGAAGATACAGCACACAGCTCAATGCCTACCGTCTGGCATTGCATGTCATGACAGGGAAACCTGTAGAGGCTTATGCATGGTCGTTCCACAACAGCTGTGCAATAGAAATCAAGGAATGATGAAAATCCGGTGAAGGTCTTCATACAGAAGTTCCTCACCGGATTCTTTCGTATTCTTATTTCTTAACAACCGTATTGTCAGGCACATCCTCATCCATGAGATAAGCACCAGGCAGAACCTCCACATTGTTACCGACATGGGAGTGTCCGTAGATGCTTACACACTGATGCAGGATGACATCATGGCCGAATGTCACAAACGGTCCGACATAGGTGGTCTTTGGATCTACCATGGTGACGCCGTTCTTCATGAGCTTCTCATTGATCCTGTCCCTGAGCCATGCATTGGAAATGGCAAGCTCGGCATTGTCATTGCATCCCTGTACTTCCATGGGATCCCTGGCAAGCACACCCTTCACACTCCAGCCATGGCTGCGGAAGATCTCAACCAGGTCTGTGATGTAGTACTCATGCTGGACATTGTCATTCCTGAGTTCCTTCAATGCCTTGAACAGCTTCTCATTGTCAAAGGCATAGATGCCGGTGTTGATTTCATGCACTGCCTTCTCTGCATCTGTGGCATCCTTGAATTCAACGATCTTCTCTACGTTTCCGTTTTCATCACGGATCACACGGCCATAGGCTCTGGCATCCTCAAGGCTGGTGCAAAGCACTGCCATGTCATTGCCTTCCAGGGCATCATAGAGGCTCTCCAGGGTTTCCTTCTGGATGGTTGCGGCATCTCCGTTGACCACCAGCGTCTTTCCCTTTTCATTTTCCAGCTGCTTTGCCATCATGACGGCATGGCCTGTTCCAAGCTGGGGTTCCTGCAAGGCAAACTCACACTGTCCCTTCAGTACTTCCTCTACCTGTTCATGGCCATAGCCGGTGACTGTGACAATCCGGTCCGTGCCTGCTTCCTTCAGGTTTTCCACAATCATCTGTACCATGGGCATGCCGCAGATTCTGTGGAGTACCTTCGGTTTGTCAGACTTCATTCTGGTGCCCTTGCCGGCAGCCAGTACAATTGCATTCTTCATGTTGTTATTTCCTTCCCTGTGCGTTCACCATTATAGAATTCTTGTCATTCTTGTGAAATACCCCTGTTTATGCATGGCATCAGCACCATGTTTCAGAAGTTCTGCATTCCTGGTGATTCCGAATACCGTGGAACCGGATCCGGACATCAGTGCTCCGTCAAAACCAAGATCAAGAAGATCCTGTTTGATATCGCGGATCTCCGCCACAAGATTCATGGATACTTCTTCCAGGGAATTTCCTAATCCGTTGACCAGTGCATCATAGTCATTGTTCACCATGGCATCCCTGATCACTGCAGGATCCGGATGTACAACGTTCTTGAAATCAATGCCTTCAAATGCCTTCTTTGTGGAAACACCTTTATGCGGCTTTACCAGAAGGACGTGGAACTTCAGGTTGTTCTGAAACGGTGTGATCCTTTCCCCGATGCCTTCCACAACAGACGGTCTGTTCACCGTACAGAACGGTACATCTGCGCCGATCTGCTTTCCTATGGCTATCATGTCATCCCTTGTCATGTGCAGGTTCTGCAGTCTGTTCATGATGCGGATTGCCGCTGCGGCATCCGCACTGCCTCCGGCAAGACCTGCCTGGCTTGGAATATGCTTCTGAAGAACACAGGCATAGTTCTGGTCAAAGCCATAGGTTTCCTTCATGACATTGATGGCCTTGATGACCGTGTTCTTGTCATTCACCGGAAGCCAGGAGCGGTTGATGGAAAGTGTTGTCTTTTCTGCCGGCACCATTTCCAGCACATCATAGAAATCCAGCGGCACCATGATCATTCTGAGATCATGGTATCCGTCCTCTCTCCGTCTGATGACATCCAGACAGAGGTTGATCTTGGCATATGCACGTTCCTTCATTTCATTGCCTCGTGGATCTTCACCAGATCCTCAACGGAAAGTTCCTGGGCACGCTTGCCCTGCGGGATGCCTGCCTGTTCCAGGATGGATAAGGATTTCTGTCCATCTCCGGTGTATTCCCGCAGATTGTTGTAGATCGTCTTTCTTCTCTGCTTGAAGCAGGCTCTTGTGAGCTCAAAGAACTGCTTGATCTCTTCGTTGGACTTCTGTACATCCTTCCGTTCAAACTGCAGGATCACGGAATCCACGGCAGGACTGGGGTTGAAGGATCTTCCTGGTACATTGAAGAGTTTGCGGATGCTGTAGAGATACTGTCCTTCCACAGACAGTGCAGAGTATTCACTGCCGCCTGGTTTTGCGGCAAAGCGGTCGCCGACTTCCTTCTGTACCATGACGGTGATCCAGGGAATGGAGGCATTCTCAAAGATCCTGAACAATACCGGTGTGGTGATGTAGTAAGGAAGGTTTGCACAGACTGCCGTGCTTCCGTACTTCTTACTCAGTTCCTTCACCTTGGCATCAAGGTCACATTCCAGGAAATCCTGCAGGAGAATCTCCACATTGTCATAGGGTGACAGCGTATCCTTCAATACGGGGATCAGATCAGAATCCACTTCATAGCTTGTCACGTGTCTGCTGTGCATGGCCAGTGCTTCAGTCAGGGACCCGATGCCGGGACCGATCTCAATGACGGAGTCTTCACAGTGTGCAAGCTCTGCCACACGGTCCGTGATCACCGGGTCCACAAGAAAGTTCTGTCCGAATCCCTTCTTTGCCCGCAGGCCATAGGTCTCAAGGATTTCCTTGGTACGGCCAGGTGTTGCGATCAGTCGTGTCATTTCTCAAGCACCTCCTGCAGTTCTTCTTTCGTGATTCCAAGACAGTTCAGTCTGTTCAGCATGGTCTTTGCCGTGCCGTTTCCGATATGCAGCAGACTTCCTGCTTTTTCTCTTAAGGCAGCACTGTTGTCCCTGCCGCTTAATCCCAGTTCATAGAGATCCTGCATGGTCAGTCTTCCCTTTGGATCTTCTTCACAGACAACCACATGTTCCAGTGCTTCCTTCAGGGTATCCTCATCAGCGTGTTCCACTCCGACCTTGTATTCTGTTCTTGCCTTCTTCCGTTCCACATAGGCATTCTCACAGCCAGGCACTGCCTGGTTGATGGCATTGCGGATACGGTTGCCGGGGGAATCCGGATCCGTGAAGATGATAACCCCTCTTTTTTCCTTTGTTCTTCTGATCAGGTCAATGACATCATCTCCAAGACTTGTACCGCCTGTTTCTATGGTATCGCAGTCAAAGTACTTCTTCAGCCGTTCACTGTCATGATGCCCTTCGACAACAATCACCTGCTGAATAACCGGCTTCATGCATTCTCCTTCAGGAAACGGGTGTAGTTGTCATCAATGATCTGTTCCATTTCTTCCACAGGAATATTTCTGCACTCTGCAAGAACCTTAACGATATAGGGAATATTGCCTGGCTCATTCCTGGTGCCTCTGACAGGCTCCGGTGCCATGTAGGGACAGTCTGTTTCACTGAGAAGATACTTTGCATCAATGGTCGATGCCACTTCCTTGGCATGCCTGCTGTTCTTGAACGTGACTGCACCACCCAAGGCAATGTAGTAGCCAAGCTTTGTATATTCCTTTGCCATTTCCTTGGTTCCGGAGAAGCAGTGAATCAGACCATGGACATGATGTTCCTTCAGGATGTCAAAGGTATCCTGTGCCGCATCCCTGCTGTGTACCAGGATGGGTTTGTTGATCTGCCTTGCAAATTCAATCTGTCTGATGAACAGTTCCTTCTGCCTGTTATGGTTTTCTTCGTCCTTGTACCAATGGTAGTCCAGACCGATCTCACCGACTGCCGTCACTTCAGGTCTTGAAGCCATAGCCTTGAACCGCTCAAAGTCATCTTCTGTATATGTATCCGCCTCATCCACAAAGATCCCCGTTGCCACCTGATAGTGTTCCGGACCCTTTCTTGCAAAGGCAATTGCCTTCTTCGCTTCTTCCTCTTTCAGGGTGATGATCATGATGCGTTCTACATCTGCCTTCTCTGCCCGTTCCAGTACCGCATCAAAATCATCGTGGAATTCTTCAGAAAAGATATGTGCATGTGAATCCAGATAGCTCATGTTATTTTCCCAAGCAGAACCGGCTGAAGATCTCATCAAGAAGATCTTCATGTCCTGCCTCTCCTGTAATTTCCTTCAATGCATGCCATGCGTCCTGCAGGTCAATGGTGACTAAGTCAGGTTCTGCGTCCTTCTTCAGTTCCTTCACTGCTTCTTCCATGGAATGCCTTGCCTGCATGGCAAGACCGATCTGTCTTGCATTGTTCAGTGTATCCGTCCTTGCGGCACTGATGCCATCGGCATACTTCTTTTCAATCTCATGAACAAGCGGTGCAATATCCTTGTTCAAGGCACTGACGGACAGTTCTCCCGGTACTTCCTTCTGATCATTCTTGTTGTATACAACAATCCGGTTCTTGTCCTTTGTGATTTCCAGAAGCTTCTGATCTTCTTCTGTAATGCCTTCCCTGGCATCCAGTACAAGGATCACTAGCTCTGCCTGTTCCAGTGCTTTCAGGGAACGTTCAATTCCCATCTGTTCAATGGCATCACTGCTTTCATGAATCCCGGCAGTATCAATGAGATTCAGTGTCATATTGCCGACTCTCACGGAGCCTTCTACAAGATCCCTGGTTGTTCCGGCTATATCCGTGACGATTGCCTTGTCTTCTTCCAGCAATGCATTGAGCAGAGAACTCTTTCCTACATTCGGTCTTCCAAGGATCACGGTATCAATGCCATCCTTCACCTGCATGGCAGACTGTGCCTGTTCAATCAACGCATTGATTTCCTTCAGCCATTTCTCAGCTTCCGGCAATAATTCTTCATCCACCAGCTGGTGTACATCTTCATATTCCGGATAATCAATGTTCACTTCAATCTGGGCAATGATCTGTGTCAGGGAATCCAGCAATGGATTCAGGATCCTTGCCACACTTCCGTTCAGACCATGCACGGCAGATCCAGCATTCAGATCATCCTTGGCCCGGATCAGATCATTCACAGACTCTGCCTGGGCAAGATCCATCTTGCCGTTCAGGAATGCACGTTCCGTGAACTCCCCTCTTCTTGCCATGCGGATGCCTGTGCCCAGTACAGCAGAAAGTACTTTTCTGGTAATGAACCTTCCGCCATGGCAGGAAATCTCTACACTGTCTTCTCCCGTATAGCTCTTTGGTGCACGGTAGATGGAAAACAATACCTGATCCACAGGTTCTCCATGGTCCAGGATATAGCCATAGTGAATGGTATACCCTTCTGCTTTATGCAAGTCCGTACTGGATACGGAACTGACTTTATCTATTGCATCGCCACCGGACACACGGATGATGGAAATCGCTCCGTCTCCGTCTGCAGTGGCAATTGCGGCAATCGTATCATTCATAGCTGCTTCTCCATAAGCATGAATATCATACCAAGATATTGCACAAACAGGATAATCAGGCCAAGAGAAAAGCCAGCAGCAATGCCACTGGCTTAGAGAATCAATTGCTTATCTATGCTTCCTCAGCATATTCATTGCATACGCTGCAGCAAGAACAGATACGGCAAGTGAGGAAATCCACTTCAGGAAACCAGGATGATCTCCTGTGTAAGGAATGCCGTTGACACTGGTCGGCTGTGTATATGCAGTGGATGCAGCAGGCGCTTCAAGAACACATGCCTTCTGTTCCTCATTCCAGCTGTAGCCTGCAGGATATCCGACATCCTGGCATGTCTGGACATTGCTTTCCTGTTTCACTGCATTGCTGGAAGACTTCGGAGCATCCGGATTCTTGACGAAGAAGATTCCTTCAGCCTTTCCATCTGTTGATTCAATCACCATTCTGTGTGAACCTGTGACATCAAGCTTGCTTACGAAATCCTTGTTCAGAACAACGATTGTGCTTCCGGAAGATGTTGTATAGTTCTCTGCACTAACAACCTGATCATCAACATATACAACAGCAAACTTTGCAAACTCAGCAGAAGAACGGAACTGTGCTGTATTGCCCTTTGTGAAGGTTGCCTTGTCGCCTTCGATCATCGTGTAGAGAATATGGTACTTGTCATATTCTGCCTTAGCCTTTTTCAGAGCTTCTGCCGCTGCCTTGTATGCATCATCCTTGGCATCTGCAGCTTCCTGAGCCTTCTTTACAGCATCGCTCTTTTCAGCAAGCACCTTATTCGCATCAGCAAGTGCCTTGACAGCTTTGTTGTATGCATCAACCTTAGCCTCCAGTGTTTCAAACTTGCTCAGATCGGTCTTTTCATCAAAGAGTGATTCCTTGGTTATAGCATTCAATGCATCACTTGTTGCCTGGGCGGCATTCTTCGCATCTTCAGCTTCCTTCAAAGCCTTGGCTGCATCATCCGCTTCGCCCTTTGCCTTCTGCTCTGCTTCCTGTGCCGCAGTCAGAGCAGCAGAAGCTTCGGCCAGCCTCTTGTTTGCGGCAACCACCTTTTCGTACTTCTTATTCACAGCATCCAGTTCTGTCTGTGCATCTGTAACTGCCTGGTCAGCTGTATTCTTAGCGCTGGATGCTTCTTCAGCAGCCTTTACAGCTGCATCGTATGCATCGTCTGCACTCTTCTTTGCGGTGTTTGCTTCATCAAGTGTCTTGTCTGCAGCATCCTTCGCATCAGACTTAGCCTTCTGATCATCCTGAGCAGACTTCAACGCTTCAGCTGCCTGGTCTGCCTTATCCTGGAATTCCTTCTTGGCTGCCTTGTTGGCATCTGTGCCTTCCTTAGCAGCATCTTTTGCCTGGTCCAGTGCATTCTGTGCATCCTTGATACCTTGCTCAGCCTTTGTTACTTCTTCCTGGAGCCTTGTCAGCTCTGTTTTAGCATCTGTGACAGCCTGTTCAGCAGCTTTCTGTGCCTTGGTTGCATCGTCCCAGTCTTTCTTAGGAATTGTAACAAAATAAAATCTACTATTATTTCATAACATTACAATTTATTTTGTTACGATATGGTATACTGTTTCTGGAGCTA
>OMUX01000249.1 GCA_900314345.1 uncultured Erysipelotrichaceae bacterium
CTGCCAGAGATGCAGCGACCAGCGCGGAGAGTAATACATTTAACTGCTTTTTCATTTGAATCTTCCTCCCTTATAGCCCTGTGTTAGATTTGGAAATGAGAGACCGGACAACTCAACTGCCAGATTGATGATTGTCTGTGTACTTCCTGTGAAGTTGTCCCTCAACTTCCGGCAACTTGAATGTAATCCCTTGCAAAAATGATTTCAAGCAAAATTCCGGATTTTTTTCGGATTTTGGCTTGACAAAGCCGTTTTTAGTCATTATTGTAAACGTTTCCATCCGCTTGAATGAGCGGTTTTTTTAAACTTTTAATGAAATTTCCGGAAAATTCAGCCCTTCTTGTATTGTTTTCCGAACTCTTCTAAAAAGTTGATGTACAGTCCTGTTAAGCGTCATTCTGTTAGATCTTCCGGTTGTCAGCCAGAGCAAACCAAGGGAGGGATTTTTATCAAATACGGTTACTTTGACGACGCCTCACGTGAGTATGTCATTACCACGCCGAAGACGCCGCTGCCCTGGATCAACTACCTCGGCAGCAAGGACTTCTTTACACTGATCTCCAATACCTGCGGCGGCTACTCCTTTTATAAGGACGCCAAGCTGCTCAGAATCACCCGCTACCGCTACAACAATGTTCCATACGACAACAACGGTGTCTACTTCTATGTCAAGGACGGGGACACGGTCTTCAATCCGGGCTGGCAGCCGGTGAAGACAGACCTGGACTTCTATGAATGCAGACATGGTCTGGGCTATTCGAAGTTCACCGGTAAAAAGAACGGTGTCAAGGCTGAAGTCACGGCACTGGTGCCGCTGAATGATGCCTGCGAAGTATTCAAGGTGGAAGTCACCAACGAAGCTTCTGAAGAAAAGAAGCTGCAGCTGTTCTCCTATGTGGAGTGGTGCCTGTGGAATGCGGACGATGACGAACGCAACTTCCAGAGAAACCTTTCCACCGGTGAAGTGGAAATCGTCGGCTCCACCCTGTTCCACAAGACTGAGTACAGAGAACGCCGCAATCACTATGCATTCTGGTCCGTCAACACAGAGATTGACGGCTATGATACAAGCCGTGAAGCATTCCTTGGCCCGTACAACGGGGATGATCATCCTGATGTCGTAAGAAACGGTGCCTGCACCAACAGTGTCGCTTCCGGCTGGTCGCCTTGTGCCGTCCACCAGATCAACCTCGGTCTCAAGCCGGGTGAGACAAGAACATTCCTGTTCACCCTCGGCTACATTGAGAACCCGCAGGAAGAGAAGTGGGAAGCACCCGGCGTCATCAACAAGAAGCGTGCCTGGGAAATGGTATCCCGCTGGTCCAAGGATGAGCAGTTTGATTCAGCTCTTCAGCAGCTGAAGGACTACTGGGCAGACCTGCTCAGCATCTACCATGTGGAATCCTCCAATGACAAGGTCAACCGCATGGTCAACATCTGGAACCAGTACCAGTGCATGGTTACCTTCAACATGTCCCGTTCCGCATCTTACTATGAATCAGGTATCGGCCGCGGCATGGGCTTCCGTGATTCCAACCAGGATCTGCTTGGTTTCGTGCATCTGATTCCGGAACGTGCAAGACAGCGTATCATCGATATCGCAAGCACACAGTTCCCGGACGGCAGTGCATACCACCAGTATCAGCCGTTAACCAAGAAGGGTAACAGCGACATCGGCTCCGGCTTCAATGATGACCCGCTGTGGCTCATTGCCGGCACAAGCGCCTATGTCCGTGAGACAGGCGATACAACGATCCTGGATGAGATGGTTCCGTTTGACAATGATGATTCCCTGGCAAAGCCGCTCATGGAGCATCTCAAGCGCAGCTTCGACCACGTCGTGAACAACAAGGGTCCGCATGGCCTGCCGCTGATCGGACGTGCAGACTGGAACGACTGCCTCAACCTGAACTGCTTCTCTGAGCATCCGGGTGAATCCTTCCAGACCTTCGGTCCTTCCGAAGGACCGGTTGCCGAATCTGTCTTCATTGCCGGCATGTTCGTCAAGTACGGCAAGGAATATGCAGATCTCTGCAGGCTGACAGGCGATGAAGCTGAGGCAAAGCGTGCTGATGAGGAAGTACAGAAGATGTACGATGCTGTCCTGAAGGATGGCTGGGACGGCGAATGGTTCGTCCGTGCATATGATGCATACTCCCACAAGGTCGGCTCCAACGAGTGCGATGAAGGAAAGATCTACATCGAGCCGCAGGGCTTCTGCGTCATGGCCGGCATCGGTGTCAAGGAAGGCCTTGCCCAGAAGGCAATGGACTCCGTCGAAGAACATCTCGATACAAAGTACGGCATTCAGATCCTGAGGCCTTGCTACACAAGATATCATCTAGAGCTTGGCGAGATCAGCTCCTATCCGCCGGGATACAAGGAGAACGGCGGTATCTTCTGCCACAACAATCCTTGGGTATCCATTGCCGAGACAGTGGTAGGTGATGGCGACAGAGCATTCGATATCTACAAGAAGACCTGTCCTGCATACACAGAGGAATTCTCTGAGATCCATGCAACAGAGCCTTATGTCTACTGCCAGATGGTAGCCGGACGTGAAGCGAAGTTCTTCGGCCAGGGCAAGAACTCCTGGCTCACCGGAACCGCCGCATGGACATTCACGGATATCTCCCAGTACATTCTTGGCATCTATCCGACTCTGAAGGGTCTGTCCGTCAATCCATGCATTCCGCATGGCTTCGGTGACTTCAAGGTCACAAGAAAGTACCGCGGCAAGACCTACAACATCTCCGTAAAGAATCCGAAGGATGTTGAAAAGGGCATTGTGGAGCTTCTGGTCAACGGAAAGAAGGTTGAAGGAACCGTCATTCCGCTGGATGTAGAAGGCGATACCGTCGAAGTCGAAGCAGTCATGGGCTGAAGACCGTGAAGAAGGAAGGCCATCGCGCCTTCCTTTTTATGTCCTGTTTTCTTCCTGTGCAACAAGGTATAATCAACGAGGAATCTTCAAGGAGAAAGAACAACATTATGGCAAAGCTTTACTTCTACTATGGAGCCATGGGCTCTTCCAAGTCTGCCAATGCCCTCATGGCAGAATATAACTATCGTGAAAGAGGCCAGAAGGTCCTTCTGGCCAAGACAAACCTTGACACAAGAGACGGTGTGAATAAGATCCGTTCCCGCATCGGTCTGGAGAAGGAATGCATCCTGCTGTCTGAAATCTGTGAAATGAGCGACGAAGAGCTTTCCACCTACGACTGCATCATTGTCGATGAGATCCAGTTTGCCAAGGCAGAGCAGTGCGACTTCCTGGCACACATTGTTGATGATCTCGATGTACCGGTTCTTACCTATGGTCTGCGCACCGACTTCCAGCTGCATTTCTTTGAAGGAAGTCAGCGCATGATGGAACTGGCCGACAACATCAAGGAAGTCAAGACGGTATGCTGGTGCGGTGCCAAGGCAACCTGCAACGCCAGATACAATGAACACGGCATCGTCCGTGCCGGCGAACAGATCATGCTGGGGGCCAACGATTCCTATATTGCACTCTGCAGGAAGCACTTCATTGCCGGAAAGCTCTCCGCTGATGATCCAGGTAGACCTATCCAGCTGATCACCCCTGTCACAAAGAAATAATCATTGTCCGCACATTCTGCGGACTTTTTCTTTTCCGCGAAAACAAAAGAACAATGGTTCCCCACTGTTCTCAATCAGTTCAGTTCTTCCGGTCAGAGTATTTTCTCAGCAAGCTTCCGGAATTCTTCAACACTCTTTCCGAGCTGCTTTGCGGCATACTCCTCAGTTACGATTCCATCCTGAACCATGGACGCAAGCAGTCTGACCATCTTGATCTGACCTTCTTTCCGACCTTCTCTCTTGCCGGCTTTTCTTTCTCTTGCCTTCAATTCATTGTATGCAAGCATATCCATAGCATACTGAGCACTGAATCCCTGCATTGTCTTGATCTCCTTTGCTAGTATATGGCTGCTTCAGTTTTTCTTGTCAGAGTACTTTTCAGCAAGCTTCCGGAATTCTTCAACACTCTTACCGAGCTGCTTTGCGGCATACTCCTCAGTTACGATTCCATCCTGAACCTGTGACGCAAGCAGTTTTACCGTGCCTTCCAGAAGACCCTCTTTCCGACCTTCTCTCTTGCCGGCTTTTCTTTCTCTTGCCTTCAATTCATTGTATGCAAGCATATCCATAGCATACTGAGCACTGAATCCCTGCATTGTCTTGATCTCCTTTACTGTTTCATCCAGCATTTTTGTCAGATCATCTTCTGCTGGATTCTTCTGCAAATACTTCATGAATGGCCTGAATTCTTCGGGGGCATCTTCCGGATTCCCGTCCACATTCACAATAACTGTTTCTATCGGTGAATTCCATGGCGAAGGAATGAATTTTGATTTTCCTTCATCATCCGGCACCTTATGATACCAGTCTGTGAATCCATATGTAACCGGCGGTTCCCCATCAAACGGATCATAGAAACAGATGTAGATCACAACGGTGCGTTTCAGATCTTTGATCTTCGTGCCTTCCTTTGTATCATCAGCGAGCATGATACCCCGGTTATAGCTGCCACGCTTGTTCAGGAGCTGAATATTCTGACGATACTTCTGGATCTCAAGATCGACTAAGATCCTTGATGAGCGGAAGAATACGTCGTATCTGACACCTCTTCCATCATAGGTGAGCTTCTCTGTTTTCTCCGCTTCAGCAACTTCCAGCTTTCCCGGATCCTCGCTCAGAAACAAATGAATGGTCTTTCTTCCGATGTCCGGTCTGTAGGTAAATGCTTTCTGCAGCATCCATGGGTCACGGGCTGACAGTTCAGTTAAACGGCTTGAATCCTCTCTTCATTTCATGGAAACGGCCTCCTGACAGTCTTATTGCCTGTCTGCAGGCATTTCCTCCGCTTTTTCGCAAAAGAAAATGCTGAAAGTGCATATTCGCAGTTTCAGCATTCATTTCAGATCTGTTTCAGCACTTCTTCTGATACTGTCTTTCCAGCATTCTGTGCGGCAAGGATCACGCCACCCGCAAGCGGTGAATACAGCGGCTTCCGGACATCAAATCCGCTTCCAAGCTTTTCCTTTAACGGTTTCAGAATCAGATCCCCGCTTCTGAATACACCGCCGCTGTAGGAAACAGCTGTCGGTATTTCAAAGTTTCCCCGTTTCTGACAGGCTTTGATCAGCTCGGCCTGTTCTGATGCCGCATCATCAATGATCCTCATGGCAGCCGGATCCTTTGCCATTGCCAGGGCACAGCAGTCCATGCATACATCCGCAAGCTTCTCCCTGCGGCACTGCCATTTCTCAATGACCAGATTCAGCATCTCATGTTCATTGCTCAGCCCGTACTTCTGCATCATGTACGGTCCGACTGCTGTTCTTTCATGTCTCCCGTCGCTCTGTTTGGTAAACTCCTGGATCAGATGACACCCGATCCAGTAGGCACTTCCTTCATCTCCTCCAAACAGGTGATACCACCCTCCGGTACGGACTCTGTTTCCTTCTGTATCAAGACCGATGACGCTGCTTCCCGTGCCGCAGATGATATGGATGCCGCTCTTTCCGCCAAGGGATCCGGCAATGGCAATCATGGAATCATTGCCCAGTGCAATCCGCATGCCGGGAAGCGATGCAAACAAGGCATTGAGGAACTGTCTGCTTCTCTTCTCCTCATCTCCAAAGCCCGATAATCCGAAACATGCAGAAACATCTTCTGCATGGATGCCGTTCTTCTTCAGCATGCGCGAAACAGTATTGCTGATGAGGCGCACACAGTAGTCTGTACCATTTGCCATCAGACCGCACGGTCCTTCCTTCTTCTGTGCAAGGATTCTTCCGTCTTCACTGACAAGCACAAAGGAGGAACTGGAGCCTCCGCAGTCTGCACTGAGATAATAATTCATCGTCTTCTTCTCCGTGATTCATTATGGCATACAGTCAGAAGAAAAGCAGGCATGTACATCGTACACACCCGCTTGATTCTTGCTTATGCCCTTGCCTGCTGGTTCACATAGCGCAGGATGTTGGAGGCATTGGCATATGTCTCCGCCTTGTCACCATGCACCATCACCAGCGTCGGTGCTGAAGTGATGCCGTACTTCTTCGTCAGCTCCACTTCCTCTTCCGCATCGATGATCTGATAACCGAAGCCTGACCTGTCGAGCATCTGCTCAATCATCCTGCAGTTCGGGCATGTCTTTGTCGTAAACAGCAGTGCCTTTGTATTCTCAGCTGACCTTACAGGCTGTACGCTGACAGCCTCTTCCGGCTTCTTCTCTTCAAAGTCGCTGACCGGACGGCTGACAAGGCCTTCCACCTTGTAGGTTCTGCGGTCCTTGAATTCCTGTGCCTTGCCGGCATTCCAGTTCTTCACCGGACGATAGTAGCCTGTAATACGGGAATAGACTTCCGTCTCTGCACCGCACTTCGGGCACTTCCAGACTTCACCGGCAATATACCCGTCATTCGGGCAGACGGAATATGTCGGAGAAAGCGTGTAGTAAGGAAGCTTGTAGTTCTGGGCAATCTTCCTGACAAGCGTAGCCGCTGCCTTCCAGCCGCTGAGTCTTTCGCCAAGGAAGGCATGGAAGACCGTGCCGCTGGTATACAGCACCTGCAGCGGATCCTCAATATCCAGTGCCGTGAAGATATCATCCGTATAGCCGACCGGCAGATGAGAGCTGTTGGTATAGTACGGTGTACCGTTCATGTTCGCCGTGATGATATCCGGGTAGCGCTCCTTGTCATGCTTTGCCAGACGGTATGTCGTGGACTCTGCCGGTGTAGCCTCGAGGTTGTACAGATCTCCGTACTCTTCCTGATAATCAGAAAGTCTCTTGCGCATGTGATTCAGTACTTCCACTGCGAAGTCCTGTGTTTCCTTGTGTGTCAGGTCCTTCTTCAGCCAGCAGGCATTGAGACCTACTTCATTCATGCCGATCAGACCGATGGTGGAGAAGTGGTTGTTGAAGGTTCCCAGATAGCGCTTTGTGTAAGGATACAGGCCGGCATCGAGAAGCTTTGTGACAACATCCCTCTTGACCTTGAGGGAACGTGCACTGAGATCCATGATGTGATCCAGACGCTGATAGAACTCTTCCGGCGTCCTGGAAAGATAGGCGATTCTCGGCAGATTGATTGTGACAACACCGATGGAACCTGTGCTCTCACCGCTTCCGAAATAGCCGCCGCTCTTCTTCCTGAGTTCACGCAGGTCAAGCCGCAGTCTGCAGCACATGGATCTGACATCACTCGGCTGCATGTCCGAGTTCACATAATTGGAGAAATACGGTGTTCCGTACTTTGCCGTCATCTCAAACAGCAGCTTGTTGTTTTCTGTTTCAGACCAGTCGAAATCCTTTGTAATTGAGTATGTCGGAATCGGATACTGGAAGCCTCTGCCGTTGGCATCGCCTTCGATCATGACCTCAATGAAGGCCTTGTTGACCATATCCATTTCCTTCTTGCAGTCCTTGTACTTGAACGGCATTTCCTTGCCGCCGACAATGGCCGGAAGCTCTGCCAGATCATCCGGAACCGTCCAGTCCAGCGTGATGTTGGTAAACGGAGCCTGTGTGCCCCAGCGGCTTGGTGTATTGACACCATAGATGAAGCTCTGGATATCCTGCTTCACCTGGTGATAGCTCAGGTTGTCTGCCTTTACAAACGGTGCCAGATAGGTATCAAAGCTGGAGAATGCCTGGGCACCTGCCCACTCATTCTGCATGATGCCAAGGAAATTGACCATCTGGTTGCACAGTGTGCTGAGATGCTTAGCCGGTGCAGAGGTGATCTTGCCTGTGACACCGCCAAGACCTTCCTGGATCAGCTGTTTCAATGACCATCCTGCACAGTATCCGGAAAGCATGCTCAGATCATGGATATGGATATCACCGTTTCTGTGGGCATTGGCAATCTCCTGGTCATAGACCTCGGACAGCCAGTAGTTTGCCGTAATGGCACCGGAGTTGGAAAGAATCAGACCGCCGATGGAATACGTCACGGTGCTGTTCTCCTTCACACGCCAGTCCAGAGCCTTCAGATAGTTGTCCACCAGCTTCTTGTAGTCCAGGGTGGTTGCCTGGATGTTTCTCACATTCTCACGCTGCTTGCGGTAAAGTATGTAAGCCTTGGAAACATCGGAATATCCTGCCTCACTCAATACCTTCTCAGCAGAGTCCTGGATATCCTCCACACCGATAAGATCGTCCTTGACCTTCGGTTCAAAGTCCGACGTCACACGCAGAGCAATCATGTCAATGATGCTTGGATTGTACTGTCTGCCGCATGCATCAAATGCCTTGCGGATTGCCGCACTGATCTTGTTTACATCGAAATCAGCGATCTTCCCGTCTCTTTTCACTACTCTGTACATATGCTTAACCTTCCTTTACTCCCCTGAGCATTGCCTTTGGCACATATTGTCTGACAACGTCACACAGATGCTTCATCTCTTCTTCGTTGTATGCGCTCCATCCGGACTGGATGAGATTGCCGCTGTCCATGAACTGCTGCAGGTAATACTTCTCATCCCCTGCAATCCACTGTGCAAGCTTCAACATGTCCTCTTCACTGTGGAACTCCCGTACAACAGTTGTACGGAACTCATAGTCCACGGTCCCCTTCATGAGGAGCTGCATGGATTCCTGTACGTTGTCCATGCGGAATACTTCCGCATTCAGTCCGACTGTTTCCGCATAGCGTTCCGGACAGTTCTTGATATCCATGGCCACATAGTCCACAAGCCCCTCTGCACACAGATGTTCCAGCTTTTCCGGATAGAAGCCGTTGGTATCCAGCTTCACAAGGTATCCCATTTCCCGGAGCTCCTTGATGAAATCCTCCAGGCCTTCCTGCATTAACGGTTCTCCTCCGGAAATGCATACGCCATCGAGAATTCCTTTTCTCTTCTCCAGATAGGACAGCACATCATCCAGATCGAAGAACTCATAGTCATCCGGCAGGAACACCAGGTCCTTGTTGTGGCAGTACGGACACTTGAAGCAGCAGCCTCCGGTGAAGATCGTTGCGGCAACCTTGTCCGGATAATCCAGCAAGGTCATCTTCTGCATGCCTCCGATCTTGATGCCTGAGTATCTTGGCTGCGGATTAAGGTACATCCGGGAGTTCATGCACACCTTGTCGAGCATGTTCTCGAATTCATCCATATCCATGTTCACTGCCAGTTTCTTCCGGCATTCATTGCGCAGGTCATACAGGCTGCTCATGATCGAAGCAGCACGCTGTGTGGTATACAGACGCTTGATGCGATGATCCTTTTCGTCTGTTCTTGCCTGTACATAGTCCTGCTCGATCAGCTTCTGGATGCTCTTGGTTGTGGTACCCTTGTCAACCTCACCGATCCTTGCGGCCTCCTGCATTGTGATGCCCTCGTGTTCATTGATGAAGAACAGGTACATCAGCTGACCGCTGCCGATGTCATATTCAGCGAGCACTTTATCGAAATACTTCTGTACATTGCGGTTCAGAAGCGAAAGATTGATGAGAAAGCTGCTGTCTTCCATATGTTTTCTTCTCCCTTCCGGATCACCCTGTCAGAATTAGTTGGATTTCCAAGTATTTGTTACAATTCCGATTCTAACTGTTTTTCGCGCGAGTGCAACGATAATTTTCCACCATACCCTTCATAATTCCGGAAATGATTGATTTCCCGCCGTTTGCTTTCGACATATTCCCCATTCTGACGAATTTATTTCCCTGCATTTCCAGCTATAATGAGTTCATCAGTCAAAGGAGGTATGCATATATGTTATTGTGGCTGATCCGTGTACTGATCGTCGGTCTTGTGGCCGGATGGCTGAGTGCAAAGCTGATGGGAATGGATTCTTCCAGCTGGGTAAGCAATCTCTGCCTGGGACTTGTCGGTTCCTTCGTCGGCGGGCTTGTCGGAAGATTGCTGGGACTTGGTGCTACCAATATCCTTGGTTCCATTATCCTGTCCGTCATCGGCGCATTCCTTGCCGTCTGGATCTACAAAAAACTCAAGAAATAAACCAAAAGAAAACTTCAGTCCAACAAAGCTGAAGTTTTTCTTTCTGCTTCAGAAGCGCATCTCAGCGATGACTTCACGGATCTCATCCAGATCCAGGGGTCTTGTATCCCCCTGCGGCTTCTTCTCCCCTTTCAGAATCACCGTATCCTTCTTCTGATCCTTGTTTTCCATGCGACTGTTCCCCCTGATGCCTCCCCTATTATCAGCCGGAAAAAAGGAAAACCAAGTCTTGAACTCTTCCCGATGACGTGCTCCACGCTCAACCATGCGGAAAAGTTGAAAGTGAAACTTTTCTATCTGATTCTTGCATACCGGATGCAATGTTTCTTGTCTACGGACTGTCCAAGTCTTCCTTGCACAAGCATCTGATTGACGGTGTCACGCAGTTTCCTGCTGATGAAACGGTAGCCCATTCTCTCAGAAATCTCTGTCAATGTCAGGTTCCCATCACCGATTGTCTGCAGGATACGTAACTGATATTCTTCCGCTTTGTTCTTCTTCTGTTTTACAAAGACAGGATGCACAGGAATTGTGACAGACAGATAAGAGCGGTCCGGATCCATATCGAACTGCAGACCCGAAGATCCATTCTCTGCCAGTGCACGTGAAGCATTCGGAAATCCTGTATATCTTCCTTCAATGAGTCCGAGTTCTTTCAGGAAATCCCCGATCCTCCGGTTCCGGTATATCCTTGCAGGGATATTTCCTTCCGCAATATCTGCATCCGTAATACTTCTGTCAAAACCCGGATAGCTTGTAATCTCCATGGCATCCGGTGTGATCCTGACTGTGATCGGTTCCTGGATCTGATAGGAACGATGATATACCGCATTGGAAAGAATCTCTTCCACTGCGCGGTACGGATAGTTCCAGATTCTGTCTGCCTCTGCTCTGTCAGAATGTTTGATCACTTTCTGCCGGAGGACATAGTTCTTCACATACTGCAAAGCATCTGCAAGCTGTACCTGAAGCGGTCCTGTGAAGACCTTTTCCGTCATATTCTCCCCTGTGGCATCCGGGATATCCACCACTTCAATCCGTGCATACCGGAAATACTTCTGCGGATCAGCGCTGAACATCAGAAGCCCAACATTCCGTGGCTTTCTTCTTTCCGGTGGTCCGTCAAGAAGCTGCAGATCATCTGCCAGCTGTTCAAGGGAAAGGCTGTACATCCGTTCCGCAAGACTGCTCTTTGTTTTTGCCAGATGATCCCGGATCAGACTGATGTCCAGGTCTTCCAGATCGGCCGCAAGGTTCGCCCTGTCATCGAAAGGAATACTTCCTGATACATAGAACAGCTCCTTTTCTTCTGCCGGTGATGCAATTACACTGCTGGAGAACTTCCGGATGTAATAATACTTGTTCGATTGTTTCTGTATCGCATCCGCCGGTGCCTTGTACGGGCGCCCGTATCCGCCTGCACACCATAGAACCAGCACATACTTTCCTTCATACAGCATCGGTTCACAGACCGGTTCATAGAAAGGTTCAATGAAATGACAGAGCTCCAGCAGCTTCTTCTGCAGTCCGTCAATTCTTTTCTTCTCAATTCCTTTCACCGGAAACCCGGGTGTCCCGTGATCATCCTCAACACCGATGATGATATATCCTCCTCCGATATTGTCGATATCATTGGCAAAGGCACAGATGGTATGCAGTACAGGCGTAGGATTGAGATCTTCCTTGAATTCGATTCTGTTAGATTCCACAGCACTTCCATTCAGAAGTTCGTTAATGTTCACAGGGATGGCCATAGACACCTCCTGTCTGAAGGATAATTGTTGATATTCTATTTATCCAGTACTCGACATAAATTTCATCGATTACTCGATATTATTATTTTTTCTGCCCCCGTAAGCAAACACAGACAGGGGAGTGGCAGCATAGATTTTAAGACCTGCCACTCCTTTACTCCCCCCCGAAAATGTGAAACAATGGTCAAGAGCGCAGATATTCAGAACGACTACCTGCCTCATCCACATACAAAGAAGGGGGAAAAGCGTGATTCAGAAAAGCAGATTTGCATCATTATTATCGGCAGTTCTTGCAGTTTCAATGATTGCAGGCTGTAGCAGCAGCTCTGCAGCACAAAGCGCTGCTGAAACAGCAGCTGAAACAACTGCAGCTGGTGCAGAAACGACAGAAGCTGCAAGCACGGATGCCTTGGATCCTGCAGTGCCTTCCGAATCCTCAGAAAGCACATCAGAAGAGACTGGCAGTTACATTTATAATCTTGGGTCCGATATTCCGGCAATCGACGGGATTAGATTCGAGTTGATGAGTGTTAATGATCATGATCCTTCTGGTGAGGCAGAACCTATGCTGCTCTGCCATGTGAGAATTAAGAATACAAGTGCAGAAGGACTTGAAGTAAACACTGGAGATTTCTCTGCAACATGCGACGGTACACCAGCTGAAGAATACACAGAATATGAGCGGGATGAGGAGAATGGCATGAAAAGATGGTACCAGCTGGATGTTATGGAGGGGACGGTCGCACCAGGAGAGTCGAAGGAAGCCGGTCTCGTATTCAGGGTGCCTGACAGCTACAAGATTTTTCAGATCACTTATTCACCGAGCGAATGGAAAGGGCAGTCTGTCACAATCGAGTGGGAAAACTACAGGTGAAAAAGCAGAAGATCATCAATATTTACACAACTTATAACAGGAGGAATGATTCATGAAACGAGCAATGACATTGGCACTTTGTCTCACAGCAAGCATGCTGATCACGGGATGCGGGCAAAGCGCAGGAACCGGGGATCAAAACGCGGAACCAGAAGCATCCGAAGCAGCAGAAAATACCGGGACCGGATCAGCAAAAAGCGGCAAAAGGACAAAGGAAGATTTTGATTCCGTTAACATTCTGAAGTTTACACTCAGTGATTTGGGAAAAACTACATATTCAGGCTCAGGTCAGGAAGTGGAGATGGCTTCAGCCTACTGGCTCATCACGAACACCGGTGAGCATAGCATTGATGCATGTACTTACACTGAGTATGTAGTGAAGACAGATGGCTCTAATACAGAAAGTACAGGAGGAAGACTTTGGCATCCTTTGATTCCCGGTGTTGCCGAGGAAAGCAAGACGAATTCAAACATGGGGAAGGAAGTCGTTCCTTATTCAGATGTCAAGAGCATTGAAATTGAACATTATACATATGTGCTTGACGGCAGAGAATACAGGGTCAATCTACAGGAAAAGAGAGCCAGTTCCGTAGCAAGCAAAGACTGGCAGGCAGAGGATTTCAATCAGGCCAATATCCTTGATGTCAGCACCGGCGATCTTTCCTGTATCACAGGTCAGGATGATGATCCTGAAGACGATTATGTTGACGCGCCGTTCACATTTGTCAACAATGGCAAGGATGCAGTAAACGATATTCATCCATATTCTTATTTTACAGATCAAAGTGATGAATACGTTCTGACGGCGCCCGTAAATGACTATTATTTCAATCTGACACCAGGTGCCTCTCTGAAGGAATATGCAGCAAGCAACGTGAACGAGTTTTATAAAATTGCAAATGACGATGTCAAGGATTTTGGAATTGCCGGCTATCAATATACATCAGGAGACAGACTCTATCAGGTTTATCTGAAGGATCAAACGGCCAGTTCCAGAGAAATAGATAATGTACTGCCGTACGATGAGACAAAAGACATTCTGAAAGATATCCTGAACGTTGAACCTCCTGTAGTAACTCCTGCACCTTCTGAGGAAGAACTTAAGCAGATGTTCGGGGAGGATATCCCCATGGAGTATCTTGAAGACAAGGTATCCATTACTGCGTCTTTAAGCAGTAATCCCGATCCAATGCCGGAAAAGAATATCACGCTGTTTGCTACATTGCTCGATAAAGACGGAAACTATCTGAGAAGCCTGGCATTCCCGCTTACGTCACAGGGCGGAACGTATTCCGGCGTGTGCAATGAAAGTTCAGCAGATGGTGTGCTTAAGAATGCTGCAGTCTGCAAGGTGGATCATTATAAATATTATGTGGCTGACCCATCTTCTGACAGTAATGGCTGCCGTTCCTACACGGTATACCCGGAAGCAAAACGTCTGATCGGTGAACAATAACAGTATTGTTGATTACAAAGGTTCAGCCACCGTATTTTCCAAAATGGAGCAGCCTGCATGCCTGTAATGGTATGTACAGACTGCTTTTTCTCGTTAGCTTCCATTCAAAAGTCTACCTGAGCTGCCCCTGTCTGCCCAGCTTTTTCACATTTCATCTGATCCTGGCAATACGTTTTGTTGAAAGTTAACGGTAGTGCCTCACAACAGCGCCAGCACCCACAAGCAGGGGAGTGGCAGCATAGATTTTAAGACCTGCCACTCCTTTACTGTACCCCCGAAAATGTGGAACAATGGTCAAGAGCGCAGATATTCAGAACGACTACCTGCCTCATCCACATACAAAGAAGGGGAAAAGCATGATTAAGAAAAGTAAATTTGCATCATTATTATCGGCAGTTCTTGCAGTTTCAATGATTGCAGGCTGTGGCAGCAGCTCTGCAGCATCAAGTGCTGCTGAAACAGCAGCTGAAACAACTGCAGCAGCTGCGGACAGCAGTTCTTCCGGGACAGAGGAAAGCCCTGCAGCCACGGAAGCCGCAGCATCTGAAGCTCCTGTTCTGGAACCACAGCAGGAATCCGCTGATCTCGCTCTGATCACCCATCAGGATGTAGAAGCCGCAGGGCTGACCTTACATAACGCTGACATAGGTTACAGATTTAATAGCGATGACACTACACACGATCTGAAAATGGCTTCCGGTGTGCTCTTATCAGAATACGGTGAAGAGGCGGGTATTGCATGGCAGGGTTACAAGGATGAAAGCGGGCTTCACTGCGTCAACTTCGTAATGCCTTTCGGCAGTGTCAATTTTGATACAGAAGGTGAAGCAGATGATCTGATCGACAGCGCTTCCCAATACCTGAAGGGCGACGCAGCCGCATGGCTTGCCAATATCCAGTCTGAAATTGACGGCGGTGCTGCCTCGCTTGATGAGACGTATGAAAATGGTACATTCTCGAAGTATGAGAACGGGCGCTTTTCGATGTATGCTGTGATTACTTACCAAGGTGCCTTTGAACTCAGAATCAGGTCAATCGGCGATAATGCTTCCCTGTTCGACAACTTCCTGAGCGAAGAACAGTTTGACGAGCTGGCTCATTGATCCAAAGACATTACCATCCTGACCAACGGCATCCATTGGGTGCCGTTTTCTTGTCCTTCAAAGCCACGCCTGTCAAAACTCCGCATTCAGCAATCACAGAAATCTGCGGAGCTTTTTTCAATCTCCTGCTCATCAGAAAAACAGAGACATCGCTGCCTCTGTTCAGATCTTTCCTGTTTCCTTCAGATGCTCTTTGTACTCATGTATGATGCTTTCCATCTCCTGATAGGTCTTCATCATCGTCAGTCTCTGCTTGTACCGGTTGGCATCCGGCATGCCTGTCAGATACCAGGGCGACATGCCCCGCATCATGGGGATGCCTACACGCTCTGTCATGAAGTCATCCAGCTTCCTGGCATAATCCAGTGCAGCATCCAGACGTGCTTCATACCCGGGCGCTTCAAACGTCTTTCCTTCCAGTGATGCCTTCAGTTCATCAAACAGCCAGGGATTGCCAAGGGCGCCTCTTCCGACAATCACTGCATCACATCCTGTCTCTTCAAACATCCGCTTCATATCTTCCGGATTGTGAATATCACCGTTTCCGATGACCGGAATGGATACCGCTTCCTTTACCATGCGGATATAGGCATTGTCGCTTTTCCCCTGGTACATCTGTCCCTTGGTTCTTCCATGCACGGCTATGGCTGATACACCAACACCTTCCAGGCGCTTTGCCAGCTGTGCACAGTTGATATGTTCCCTGTCCCAGCCAGCCCGCATCTTCACAGTAACCGGCTTTGTACTGTTCTTCACCACAGCCTCAGCGATCTCAATTGCAAGATCTTCATGGGCCATGAGATACGACCCCGCATGTGCCTTGAGCACCTTGGTGACAGGGCATCCCATATTGATGTCGATGATATCACAGTCTGCATGTTCGGAAATATACGCAGCTGCTTCACCCATCGTTACCGGATCCCCGCCGAAGATCTGCAGGGATACCGGATGTTCCTCAGGGAACGTCCGTGTCATCTCGATGGTCTTGTAGTTGTTGTAATGCAGTGCCTTGTCACTGATCATCTCAGAGACAACAAGCCCTGCCCCATGTTCATGGCACATCCTCCGGTACACCGGATTGGTGATGCCGGCAAGAGGAGCCGCAATCACCGGTGTTCCGATTTCAACATCACCGATGTGCAGCACGCTTCTTGTTCTCCAGGATGCTTCTCAGATCATCCTCGCTCAGCTGATACTTCTTTCCACAGTACTGGCACACAATCTCAGCACCATGATCTTCATCGATCATTGCCTGCAGATCCTCTGCATGCAATGCCGCCATGCCATCCATGAAATACTCCCTGGAACAGTCGCAGTGCCACCGTACATCCTTGTGTCCAAGGATCACAGCATCCGGAAACAGCAGATGGATCACATCCTCACAGTTCTTTCCTTCCTCCATGTACTGGATCATCGGCTTCATGACCTTCACCGCAGCTTCAACAGCTTCAATGGTTTCTTCCGTGGCATCCGGCAGCAGCTGAATGACAAGACCTCCGGCATCTGCCACCCTCAGGTCCGTTCCGATCAGTACACCCACCGCCACACAGGAGTTTGTCTGTTCACTGACGGCATAATAATATGCAAAGTCATCACCGATCTCTCCGGTCTGCAGCGGTACCACACCGGTAAAAGGCTCCTTCAGTCCCATATCTCTTGAAACTGTCAGGACACCGTTGGTGCCGACAGCCTTTCCGACATCCAGATGTCCATCCTCCCGCTTCAGATACACATGCGGTTCATTGATATATCCGCGTACATTGCCGGCACCGTCTGCCTGTACGCTGATCCTTCCGGCAGGGCCCTGTCCGTTGATACTGATGGAGACATGTTCCCTTGGATCCTTGAGATCCGAAGCCATCAAGGCACCTACTGTCATGGTTCTTCCAAGTGCTGCACAGCTCGTCGGCCAGCAGTCATGAACCTCCCTGGCCTCTTCCACCATGGCCGTTGTCACAGCCGCATGGATGCGTACCTGTCCCTGCAGGGCATCCGCAATTACAATTTCATCCTTGCTCATTTCACACCTCTGATACATTTCTCATTCATCCTGCGCATCTGACGTTCATCAATCTTGACCACACGCCTGTCCGCTGTCAGGATTCCGTTGCATTCATCCTGTACATCCGCCGTCTGTGTATAGATGCATCCGGCAAGTCCCTTGGGAACATTGTCGAGGACATTCTTCTGATAACACTGCATCACTGCATCATTCAGCTGTGCCCGGTCCAGGAACTTCTTGTATCCATAAACCTTCTTCGGCTCACTGTGATGCATGTCCGCATACGTATACCCGCCGAATTCCGACAGCAGCACCATGCGCCCGTCATTCTTCGGTACATGGAAGGTATGGAAATAGCAGTGATCACTGCGGAAATCCCCGCCGCCCTGATCATGCCATCCGCTGGCACCGTCCACAAGCCTTGTCGTGTCATAGGCCTTGATGTGATCTATGGCTTTCCGGCTGTCAAACTGTCCCCAGCCTTCATTGAACGGCACCCAGGCAAAGATGCACGGACTGTTGTAAAGGCTGTCCAGCATCTGATCCAGTTCCAGATTGTATGCCCTGCGGCTTTCCGCGCTCACCCTGCCGCTTTTCTCATATGCATTGTCCTTGAACGTACGGAAGCCTGCTGTCGGCAGCCAGCTTGTCCACATCGTGGAATAAGGATGCCCTCCGCTTGGCATGTCCTGCATGACAAGGATCCCCAGAAGATCGCACAGATAGTACCATCTTCTGCATTCCTGCTTGATATGCTTCCGAAGCATGTTGAAGCCCATGCTCTTGAACTTCTTCAGCTCATAAAGCATTGCATCATCAGACGGATAGGTCATCAGTCCGTCAATGGTGTATCCCTGATCCAGAAGCCCGCTGAGAAACAACGGCCTGTCATTCAGCGCAAAGCGCATATGTCCGCTTTCATCCTTCAAGGATGAGAATTTCCGCATGCCGAAGTAGCTCTTGACGGTCTCATCCTCTGTCTGCAGATACATGGTGTAGAGGAAGGGATCTTCAGTCGACCAGGGATGGAAGTCCTTCAGCGGAATCGTGTAGTCCTTGTCCACCGTGATGCCACGGTGCACCAGTTTCTTTCCCTCAAACACTGTGATCACCACCTGGGAATACGTTCCTGCCATGCGCAGGTACACTGCCTCATGATCATAGTCCGGTGTGATCTTGATGTCCTGCACGGCATGATCCGGAAGATCCTCCAGCCATACCGTCTGCCAGATGCCTTCCATCGGTGTATACCAGATCCCGCCGTTTTCCAGCTTCTGCTTGCCATAGGCATAGATGCCCTGGTCGCTGTCATCCCTTACCTTCACCAGGATCTCATTTTCATCCTTGATCATGTTTGTGACATCAAAGGAAAACGGTGTATAGCCACCCTCATGGCTGCCCGCAATGAGCCCGTTGAGCCATACCGTGCAGCACTGATCCACTGCTTCAAAGTTCAGGATGGTATGTCCTGTCTGTGCCTCATAGCGGAATCTTTTCCGGTACCACAGCACCTGTCCGGGCAGAAGGTGATCTGCACTGCCGCTGAGCTTTGAACCGAGGGCAAAAGGCACAAGGATTTCCTTCCAGCCATCATTTCTGCCTGGCTCTGCGCCGTCTGTGATCTGATATTCCCAGATGCCGTTGAGGTTTGTGAAGCTTCCTCTCTGCAGCTGCATTCTTGGATATTCGGGAAGAGGCATCTGTCTGTTCAGGCTTTCACCCCATGGCGAGAGCAATGTCATGCACAGTCCTCCTTCCGCTTCCTGTCATGCATGTTCAGGAGCACCTGCACGATCAGGGCGCAGACGCATGGAACACACGTGCAGGAAAGAACGGCATTGCGGCTGGCACTGTCATTGGTTACCGACAGGCTGTAGAATACGCAGACCAGAAGGCCCACGATGCCCATGATCAGTTTTGCCCGCTTTACCTGCATGCCGCTTTTCAGGATATTCAGGAAGGAAGGAAGAAAACCGCCTGCGGCCGCAATCATCCAGTACGAAAGAGAACGGACAGAAGGATACGCTGTGAAGCTGCACAGGAAAAGCACAAGCGCAGCCAGAAGGATTCCTCCGGCAAACCCGGCAAGAACCTCCTTCAGCAATTCATCCTTCTTTTCTTCTTCCTGCATGTTTCTCTCCTTTGTGTCCAAAAAGAGGAAAGCCGAAGCTCTCCTCTCACAATTCCATCGGCTTACGCTGCAGCAGGCTGGTCTGTGAAGTCTGCGTCAATGGATTCACCCTTGACGACCTTCTGGATCTGCTCGCTGGTCAGCGTCTCATGCTCGATCAGTGCTTCCGCAATCCGGATCAGCTCCGTCTTGTGTGCTTCCAGAACCTCTCTAGCCTTGTCATGACAGCCATTGACGATCTTGCGTACTTCCTGATCGATCTCAAAGGCAACCTGGCCGCTGACATTGTTCGGGGAATTGTAGTCTCTTCCCAGGAACACGTTCTGTGTGCTGCCGCTGTTGTACTTGATCGGTCCCAGATCACTCATGCCGTACAGCGTGACCATATCCTTGGCAAGGTTCGTCGCACGCTCGATATCGTTGCTGGCACCGGTGGTGACATCATCGAAGAACATCTCCTCAGCAGTTCTTCCGCCCATATACGAGCAGATCGTTGCCAGAAGATCATTCTTCGTATTCATCATCTTCTCTTCCTTCGGAGTCATCAGGTTATAG
>OMUX01000250.1 GCA_900314345.1 uncultured Erysipelotrichaceae bacterium
CGGATCTCTTGGAAGCGGCTGCTTTCATCCATGGCAGTGTACACTGCAGGATCATTGTTTTCTGCATATGCGGAAAGCATATGGTAGCCGATGTTCTGTGAGTCAAGGTATGACGTATCCGATGCCATTTTGTTTTCCATGGATGTACCAGGATCATGAGACAGGGATAATCCCATTTCCCCCTGCAGGGTGGAAAGCTTCCAGAGGAACTGTTCCAGCATGCCGTATACCGGCTGGTTTTCATCGGTATACAGATACTGGGGAAGGAAGAAGCTGGAGGGACGGAAACCGGTCCTGTTGGCCAGGGATGTCAGGGAGGAAAGAATGATGTCATTCTGGAACTGGGTCTGGGAGCGTCCGTAGATGCTGACCATGTTCTCCTGGTTTTCATCTGCGGCTTCCGGAAAATTCAGAAGGCTCAGGTTCTGTGCATTGATGACAGGATAAAGGTCCATGCCCTGTGCCTGATACAGGGATGCGGAAAGAATGCCCATGCCTGTCATGGCATCCTTGCAGTAATCACCGTTGATCGCAAAGACATCGCTGTTTTCAAAATGGTTTTTCCAGATGATTGCAGGAAGGTATTCATTGAAGGAAGGATCATCATCGTTTTCCTCCATCATGCCGACCATCCAGGATTCTGTTCCCTGCAGTGTGACATACCATGGGATCTCAAGATCGAGATCCTGCATGTCTTCCTCTTCTTCATCCTCCGGCTGATAGATGGTTTCCCCGCCAAGCAGGAATCCGGAAAACAGATGAATGCCTGTCAGCTGCACAGAGTCAGAACGCACTTCATGAATACCGAGGATCTCCCGGAGATTTTCTGAATTCTGGATCACCGCAGATTCCGGCAGGTCCATGAAGACAACCGGCACACCGCTCTTGCAAAGCTCGACAATGGCATCGTACTGCCCTGCAGTGATTGTGTCTCCCTGCAGAAGTACAATCCGGGTATCAGAGTCAATATGCTTTGATGAGATGCCGCTGTATGCTTGCAGCTTCAGTTTGCGGAATCTGCTCCATTCCTCAGCCGTATGATGAAGATCAGAAGAAACATCACCGAAATAGACAGCATTGCCGTTGGCTTTGGCATCATTCCACTCCGTGTCTTCCTGCAGGTACTCTTCTGGTTCATAGGCATTGACACGGTAATCATTAACGGCATCCTGTACATACAATGTGCCGATGAACAGTACGAAAAGCAGTGCCATGGACAAGAGGATGCTGATGAAGTTGCGGATCGTTATGCGCATGGCCGGTCCCCTGTCACAGAAGCGGAAGAATCCATAGCAAAAAGCTGATGAAAGCAGATTCCTTCGTTTGCATTCACCAGCTTGTTTCCTTTGTCTGTATTCCTGATGCAGAGATTTTTCCCCTCGTGTGTCATATATAGGTTTATGATACACCAAAACGTGTGAAATACCCTTTTCAAAAGCGTTTCTCAGCTCTGCGTCATGAGTTTTTCTCATTCCTTGTTATCCACAGATCTGCTGCGTACTTTGACATAGACAAGCAGTACCGCGATGTAGATGGCGCAGCCGATCAGGGAAGGACCGTCAAGATCTGCGAAGCTGACATAGGAAGACAGTGCCTGCAGGATGAACATGATGATCACTGTGACATGCAGTGCCCTGTCGCTCATGTGGAACCTGGACTTGTTCCATTCTTCCGGTACGTATTTGGGAAGGTTCCAGCAGGCAAGCAGAAGAATGATGGATGTCAGCATGTCTGTTCCTACACCCATGTTGGAAATGATCGTGATGTCCATGCCGGTCAGGATCGGAACGGCACCCATGATGTAGAAGATGCCAAGCAGTCTGACCGGTATGCCATGGCTGTTTTCCACTGCCCACTTCTTTGGCAGCCAGCCAGCCCTTGCAGCAGGCTGCAGCGTCTGTTTCCCGCACTTTCTTTTCCTGATGAATTGCATTCTGTGAAGTTCTGCAATCTGTTCTTCTGCCAGCTCAGGAGCGTCCTCATCATATACATACGGCAGCGATGCGGCAGAATGGATCATTGCAATCTCCTGATCTGTCAGCTGCGATTCGGAATTCAGCTCAAATTCAACTTTTGTCATGATCATCCGTTCAGTTTCTTATCATTCCGTGATAACTGCCGGTATGGAAAAAGCCATCCCATGCATAATGAAATGGCTTTGTCTTACAGAAACCCCGCCGGGAAAGCCCACTCCTTCAGGTGTGGGATGAGAGGCGGCCGTGCAGAACTCATTGATGCTTTCAGCCGATCATAAAAATTCCGGAATTTCTTCATTTTCCTATTCAAATCGTTTGCAGGATCGTCTATACTGCGTACACCAACAGTATCCTTTGATGAATAAAGGTATACTGTTTTTTCATTTTCAGAC
>OMUX01000234.1 GCA_900314345.1 uncultured Erysipelotrichaceae bacterium
CCAATGACTTCGTCTCTGCCGGAAAGGTTGTCTCCATTGACGATATCCGTGCGGAGTATCCTGACTACGCATCCAACATGAACGATGACCTGATCGCTGCTTCTCCGGCAGACGGCAAGAAGTATGCAGTACCGGTCAACGGCTACTGGGAAGCAATGTTCGTCAATACTGCAGTGCTTGAAGCTGCCGGTGTTGAGATGCCAGGTGCTGATACAACATGGGATGAGTTCCTTGAAGACTGCCAGAAGATCAAGGATGCCGGATATACACCGATCGCTGCTGCCCTCGGCAACATTCCGCATTACTGGTGGGAGTACAGTATCTTCAACCATGAATCCCCGGAAAATCATCTGGAGATTCCGGCAAGCGCTGATGATGAAATCGGACAGGCGTGGGTTGCCGGCATGAACGATATCAAGGATCTCTATGAGAAGGGTTATTTCCCGGACAATACACTCAGTGCAACAGATGATGAGACATTCGCAGCCTTCACGGAAGGCAAGGCAGCATTCCTGCTGGATGGTTCCTGGAAGGTCGGCGGCATTGTCAGTGCATGCCAGAGCGACGCAGATGATCCTTCCACACTGGATCAGGACAAGCTGGATCAGTTCGATGTCACATATCTGCCTGGCCAGGGCAGCCGCAAGAGCACAGATCTCATCGGCGGTCTCTCCATGGGCTACTTCATCACAAAGAAGGCATGGGATGATCCTGAGAAGCGTGCTGCAGCAGTTGACTTCGTTGAGTATATGACAAGCGATGAAATCGTTCCGGTATTCACACAGCATACAGCTACTGCTCTGAAGAATGCACCGGCAGTTGATCAGACAAAGTTCAATACACTGCAGGTCAAGGCAATGAAGATGATGAGCGGTGTCACAAGCCTGACAGGCGCTGTACAGGATCTGTTCAACGGCGACTGCAGAGTCTCCACATTCGATGGTATGCCTGAGATCGTCACCGGCAAGGTCGATGCCAAGGACGCTGTTCAGGAAGGTCTCGATATCTACAGCCAGCAGTAAGCATTGCTGAACCAAAGGAGCGGCTGGTACATCACATCAGCCGCTTCTTCTTCACTCTGAGGTAATCATCATGTCAAACATCTATAAGAACAAGAAGGTTCTTCCTTTCTTCCTGCTTCCTGCCTTTCTCTTCATGACGGTATATCTCTATTATCCGTTCTTCATGAACATCATCGACAGCTTCCGGGAGATCCGGGTGCTGGGGGAAACCGGAACAAAATGGAATGAACCGTTCTATCTGAACTACAAGGAGATGTTCACGGATCCGGTTGTCGGGACGGCCATGAAAAACACCGTTCTCATGATCATCGTCACCATGGTCGGTCAGGTGGGCATTGCCTTATTGCTGGCACTTCTGGTGGATAACATCGAAAAGGGAACACAGTTCTTCCGTACCGTGTATTTCTTCCCGATCGTCATCTCTGCAACGGCACTTGGCCTTCTCTTCAACCTGATCTTCCTGTATGACAAGGGCATGCTCAACCAGTTCCGTCAGCTGTGCGGTGTCATGGAACTGGTGGACTGGAAGGATGAAAGCCATGCCATTACGACGATGATGCTGCCGGTCATGTGGCAGTATGTCGGCTTCTACTTCGTCATCCTTGAAACAGGCCTCAACAATATTCCGTCGGAACTCTATGAGTCCGCCATGATCGACGGTGCATCCAGATGGCAGCGTGTGAAGTACATTTCCCTGCCCATGATCCGCGGGGTATTGAACACATGCCTGGTGCTTGGCATCACCGGTGCCCTGAAGGTATTCGATCTTCCATGGACCATGTTCCCCAAGGGAATGCCGCTCAAGAGCACGTTCCTTACCGGCACCTACATGTACTACCAGACCATGGAAGCCAAGAATGTGGACTACGGCTCTGCTCTTGCAGTGCTGATCGTCATCCTGGGCATCGTGCTGTCCTGGATCGCCAACAAGGTATTTGCAGGCAAGGAGGACTGACATGGAAAAGAAGAAAAAGAAGAAGCTGAATCAGGTGGATCCTGTTGTCTACCTGCCGCTGGTGCTGTGGGCTCTTACAACCATCTATCCGATCTTCTGGGTCGTGGAGAATTCCTTCAAGGCCAAGGACAAGATCCTGAGCAATTCCTTTGCCCTTCCGGTCGGTGATCTGTTCACGCTTGCCAACTACCGCAAGGCGTTCAAGAACCTGAACATCCTGACGGCATACCGGAACAGTCTGTTCATTTCCATCATCGTTGCCCTGGCAGTTGTCATCATCGCCGGTCTTGCGGCGTATGCAATGTGCCGCTATGAGTTCAAAGGCAAGGGTTTTCTCTACAACCTGATTGTGGCATCCATGATGTTTCCGGTGTTTGCCACGATCATTCCGGTGTTCCGCATGGAGGCATCCTGGGGCATCGTCAACACGGACAACTGGGGTCTGACCATGCTGAGTGTGATCCTGCCGCAGATTGCCGGAAACCTCAGCTTTGCGATCATCGTTCTGATGGGTTATATCAAGTCCATTCCGGTGGAACTGGAAGAGGCTGCGTATCTGGAAGGCTGCAGTACATGGCAGATCTTCTTCAGGATCATTGTTCCTCTTGCCGTGCCTTCCTTTGTGACCGTTGCAATCTTCTCGTTCCTGTGGAGCTATAACGATCTGTTTACACAGATGTTCTTCTTAAGAAGACCTGAGATGCGTGCCATCACCAGACTGCTCAATGAACTGACCTCCCAGGAGGGTACAAACTACGGTCTGATGGCAAGTGCCGTAACCCTCGTCATCATTCCGGTCATCATTGTCTATATCTGCCTGCAGAAATACATCATCAAGGGCATGACAGCCGGTGCCATCAAAGGTTAGAATGCTTTGGGGAGTCTGGTGTTCGCATGTATAAGGTAGTGATTGTAGACGATGAGCCGATCATCGTGAAAGGTCTTGTAAACATGGTTGACTGGCAGGCACACGGCTGTCAGGTCGTGGGAACGGCGGGTTCAGGGACTGCCGGCATGAAGGTGATCAACGAACAGAAGCCGGATATCCTGTTCTCGGATATCCGCATGTCAGACATGGACGGCCTGACGATGATTGCCGCACTGAAGTCTGAGCATGCAAACATGGAGATCACGATCCTGACCGGATACCGTGACTTCAGCTATGCCCAGGAGGCGATCCGTCTGGGAGTCAGAAGATTCCTGCTCAAGCCAAGCAAGATGGATGAAATCAATGAAGCCGTCGATGCCATGACCAAAGAGCTGGCTTCCAGATCCTCTGCAGCGGCTGAAGAAGAGGAACCCACACCTGCGGCAGGCTTCCTTGTCAGAAAGGCGCTTGCCTACATGGAAGAGCATTACAATGAGCATATTCAGCTCAATGATGTTGCAGATCATGTCTATGTCAGCCAATGGCATCTGTCCAAGCTGATCAACAGCGAGATGAACAAGAACTTCTCCGAGCTGCTCAACGGCATCCGCATCCGCCATGCCAAGGAACTTCTGAAGGATTCCTCCTACCGGATCCAGGATGTGGCCGACCAGGTGGGATTCCAGGATCTGCCGCATTTCTCCAGGGTGTTCAAGAAAACCACGGGAATGACACCCAATGAATACCGCAACAGTCTGAGAGGATGAGAGAAATCTCACCTCTTTTTCTTTTTTCAGTATTTTTTTGCATTTTGTGCGGGGGAAACGGAAAGAAACAGGCAATAAGAATGTCAGGAGGATATTTTGATGTTTTTATTGACCAAAGATGAATTCGAACCGTTTCAGAAGCTTCACTTCAGCAACGCATGGATGTTCCGGGAGGTGCTGCTTCGAAGACCGGATCTTGCGGCACCCGTGGCATCCAGGATCCTTGGACAGGATTTCAAGGACCTGCAGCTTGAGAAGTTCCGGCATACGGCACTGGTGTTCGGAAATGACAGTGCCTGTGTGGTCTTCAATGCCACGTGTGGAAAGGAGGCACCGAAAAGAGCGAAGTACATCTATGACGACTGGGCCGGCAGTGCATTTCTCGCAGGCATTGCTGCCGAGCAGAGCCATGATTTCAAAGGCAGGGTTGTATGGGTGATCAGCATTCTTCAGAAGCCCAGGTATGAAAAGCAGGAAATCCTGAGCGATGAAAGAATACTCAAAACCGGCGGGGATGATGAGGCAATCATATTCGGCAGAAGCTTTCAGTTCCTGCCCAGGACAGAACCGGATCCTTCCGTGAGTGAAGAACTGAACCGTCTGTCAGTATTCATGAAGAGCGGTGAAGCAGCGGATGATCTGACCCATGAGATTGATCGTGTGATGACGGAAATCAAGAAGGATGAAAACCTCGAAAGACACTACATGCTCGAGATGTGCCGTGAACATGGCATCTATGAAAACGGATTGCTGTCAGGCTACACACTAGGAAAAAAAGACGTATTCGAGACACTGCTTGACCGCGGCTGTCTGAAGGAAAAATACGAAAATGACAGTCAGGCGCTGTGGTGGTCGCTCAGGATGCCGGGAGATCTGCATGACTGAGACAGCAATCACAAAGGCACCGGAAACCATCGTGGAGCTGAAGCAGTACTGCACGGACAATGATGTGCCGGTGAAAAGCCTCAGAGTCCGCATCGGCTGGAATGATCCGAACCCGAAGTGCTATGGCATTTACAAGGATGAAGAGACCGGTGAGTTTGTCGTATACAAGAACAAGTCAGACGGCACGCGTTTTGAAAAATACCGCGGCATGGATGAAAAGCTGGCGGTGGATACCTTGTTTGAAAAAGTCAATTCCCTGATGGGGATCGAGACGGTGGTGAATCCCTACATGCCCGGTACCAAGGAAGCAGAGGACTTTGAAAAGGTACAGAAGTTCAACGGCAAGGTCAGCAGGTTTGCACCGTTCATTGCGGCTGTTGTGTTTGCCTTCGGCGGCTGCAGGATTCCGACGCTTCCGTTCATGGAGGGGAAGCAGGCGGGCTACTATCTGGGAAGGAACGATGCCCTTGTCTACCGCATGCCGACAGGAGACATGTACACGCTGAACGAAGATGGCTGGGACCGGTACTATGGTCTGGAGGCGGGACTGAAGTACCAGGATGACTATGAACCGGATCCTTCCGTGGATTTCACCAGGACATGGTTCTATGAGCATGAGATGGAAAAATACCGGGAGGAACAGGCACGCAGGGCAGAACAGGATGACTACGATGATGACTGGGACAGCTATGATTCCGGATCATCCTCAGACTGGGACAGCGACTGGTGAAACAAAAGAAAAGGATGCACAGCTTATGCTGTGCACCCGAGAGGGAAGAGGGGATCAGAACTCCTCTTTTTCTTCTTCCTCGCAATAGGTCTTGGCTTCCTCTTCACCGTTGAGTACTCTCAGAGCACCCTGGCACAGAGCGATCATCTCACGCTCACCCGGAATGACAACAACCGGTGCGATGCGCTGTACATAGGAAGCGATGCCGTCTGTGACATCCTTGTCATAGGCAATGCCGCCGGTGAGGATCACGGCATCCACATCGCCCTTCAGGACAACGGAAAGAGCACCGATATCCTTGGCATGCTGGTAGATGAAGGCATCCTTGACCAGTCTTGCCTTCTTGTCGCCGTTTTCGATCATCTTGTCGACTTCACGCATATCAGCGGTTCCAAGGTAGGCAACGATACCGGCATTTCCGACAGCGTGTTTCATCATGTCATCAACAGTCGGATACTTGCCTGAGTAGCAGAGACGGATCAGATCACCGACCGGAACACCGCCGCTTCTTGTCGGAGCGAAGGCACCGTCGCCATCCAGACCGTTGAACATATCAATCATCTTTCCGTGGCTGATGGCACCCGTTGTGCAGCCGCCGCCCATGTGGGCAACGATGAGGTTCAGATCCTCGAACTTCTTTCCGATGGACTTTGCATATTCACGGGAGACTGCACGCATGTTGAGGGCGTGGATCTTGGAACGCCTTGTGATATCCGGCATACCGGACAGTCTTGCCACAGGCTGCAGCTCATCCACAGCCGTCGGGTCTACGGTGTAGGCCGGGCAGCCGACTTCATCACCGATCTTCTTGGCAAGCAGAGCACCCAGGTTTGCCGCATGGTCCCCGTGCAGTGCAATGCTCAGGTCATGGACGATGGCATCGTTGACGGTGTAGGTTCCTGCCTCGATGGGATGCAGGTATCCGCCGCGTCCGACACAGGCATCAAGCTTGTTGATATCGTAATTCTGGCTCTTGAGGTAGTCCTTGATGACCTTCAGGCGGAAGTCAAGCTGGTCAATGGTCTTCGGAAACTTTGAGATTTCGGAAACCGGATGATCCAGACCGACTTCGGAGACGAGCTTCTCATCCTCGAAGATGGCGATTTTTGTGGAAGTGGATCCGGGGTTGACTGCAAGAATGTTGAACGGCATTGCTGTTTTCCTCCTTATGCGTTGGCTTTCTTCATGTGCTCAGACAGCACAGCAGCCAGAGCAATGGAGTTGATCTTGACGTCCTTGGTATCGGAACGGGATGACAGGATGACCGGGGACTTTGTGCCGGTCAGGATTGCACCGGTCTTGATGCCCGGCACCATGTGGTTGATTGCCTTGTATACCAGGTTTCCGGCATGGATGTCCGGGAACAGCAGGATGTCTGCCTTGCCGGCGCACGGTCTGTCCTGTGCACCCTTTTCCTTTGCGGCAGATTCATACAGAGCGATATCCAGGGACAGCGGTCCGTCTACGACGCATCCCTTGATCTCGCCGGATTCATTCATCTTCCTGAGCTCATCAGCTTCAACGGTGACAGGCATCTTCGGGTTGACAACCTCAACTGCGGCAAGCGGAGCAACCTTGGGGTTTTCAACACCGCATGCATTGGCAACATCAACGGTATATTCAATCATCTGTACCTTGTCCTGCAGTGTCGGATAAGGAAGGAAGGCAACATCGGTCAGGAAGACCAGGTGGTCAACACCCGGGATCTCCATCACTGCGACATGGCTCAGCGTCTTGCCGGTGCGCAGACCGACTTCCTTGTTCAGGACGCTCTTGAGGAAATCCTTTGTCGGAAGGATGCCTTTCATATACATGTCAGCTTCGCCGTCATGCACAAGCTTCACGGCAGTCAGGCTGGCTTCCACCTTGTCCTCAACATTGACAATGCGGTAGTCGGACAGATCCATGCCGATGTCCTTGGCAATGGAACGGATCTGAGCCTCATCGCCGACCAGTGTGGCATCCACGATGCCCAGGTCATGTGCTTCCTTGACTGCCTCCAGGACAGGAACATCCTGGGCGCAGGCAACAGACAGTGTCTTCTTACTGACGGATTTGACTTTCTGCAGAAGTTCGTCGAAATTCTTACTCATCTTTACGCATCTCCCTCTATTAAAAGTACCGTGTATATGTTAATCCATTCACAATAAGATTGCAACCAAAATGGAAGTAAATGAAAAAGTCTTGATGAAGCGGCTTTTCAGCAATTGCACAGCATGGTGAACAAGCGTATGATCAAGACATAAAAACAGGAGCTTTTCACATGATCAAAGCATGTTATCCAGGATCATTTGATCCGATCACCAACGGGCATATGGACATCATTGCCAGAGCCAGCCGGCTTTTTGATGAAGTGTATGTCGTGATCATGCACAACCCAAGAAAGCAGTGCATCTTCACCGAAGAGGAAAGGGTCAGCCTCATTGAACGCAGTGTGAAGGCTGCGGGATTTGACAATGTGAAGGTGCTTGCCGGCACAGGCCTGTCCGTCAACTTTGCACAGAGCTTAGGCTGCAAGGTCATGATCCGCGGCATCCGTGCGGTATCTGACTATGAGTTTGAACTGCAGCAGGCAACAGCAAACATGGAGCTTAACCATGAAGTGGAGACCGTGTTCTTTATTGCAAGGCCGAGCTTCTCGTTCCTGGCTTCTTCCGTGGTCAAGGAGATCGCGGAATACGGCGGGGATATCGAAGGCATGGTGCCGGATGTGATCAAGGATGAAGTCATGGACAAGATGAAGGATTTCCAGACACTTTGATTTTTCATGCATGAAATCATGGGTTTTGTCAGGAATCTGTCATTTCTGTAATATAATTGGCGTATACCAAGATTCATCTGGAGGACATAATGACGAAATACGATGTAAGCGCTTTAGGAGAACTTCTGATCGATTTCACTCAGTCCGGTCTTTCTTCCCAGGGCAATCCGCTGTTTGAAGCCAACCCGGGCGGAGCACCATGCAATGTCCTGGCCATGCTGGAAAAGCTTGGCAGGAAGACGAACTTCATCGGCAAGGTCGGCGATGATGCCTTCGGAGGACAGCTGGAGGCTGCCCTGAAGGAAACAGGCATCAGCACGGAAGGACTGGTGAAGGACAAGGATGTGCATACCACGCTTGCCCTTGTCGCAAAGCTGCCCAACGGAGACCGCGACTTCTCGTTCTACCGGAAGCCGGGTGCCGACATGATGCTTACGGCGGACGAGGTGAAGACAGAGCTGATCGAAAATGCGAAGATCTTCCACTTCGGCACATTGTCCTTGACGGATGAACCCGTGAAGTCCGCAACGCACAAGGCAGTGGAAACAGCAGAGAAGGCCGGCTGTGTGCTGTCCTTTGACCCGAACTTGAGAGAGCCTTTGTGGAACAGCCTGGATGAAGCACATGAACAGGTGGAATGGGGACTGAATCATTGTCATGTTCTGAAGATCTCAGACAATGAAGTTGTCTGGTTTACCGGAAAGCAGGATTATGAGGAAGGCATGCAGGCCATCCTCAAGGCACATCCGGGCATCGTGCTGGCAGACCTTTCCATGGGTGCCGACGGAAGCCGTTCCTACTATCATGGCACAAGGGCGGCAGAGGTTCCTGCCTTCCTGCAGGAAGGCACCATTGAAACCACCGGTGCCGGCGATACCTTCTGTGCAAACATCCTGAACGGTGTCCTGGAATACGGTCTTGAGAACCTGGATGAAAAGAAAATTGAAGGGATGCTGACATTTGCCAATGCGGCTGCCTCCCTTGTTACAACAAGGAAAGGTGCGCTGCGTGTGATGCCTTCCAGAGAAGAAGTCGAAGCCTTCATTGCTTCAAGAAGCTGAGGAATAATACATGATCAGGGAAGAATGGGAAAAGGAATTCAAGGACCGCATCAGTGTCAGCTATGACGAGATGCACTGGCTCTACAATGAGCTCTACCACGATGAGCATGCCTTCGACTACTTCTGCGACATGCTGCATGAATACTGGAAGAACAGAAGCGAAGATCTGAAGGAATGGGACGAGGCAAGAACCCTGGTGCCGGGATGGTACAAGGGAAGCGAGATGCTTGGCATGCTGATGTATGTCAACTGCTTTGCCGGCAGCCTCAAGGGTGTGGAAAAGCATCTGGACTATGTCAAGGAATGCGGCGTCAACTATCTGCACCTGATGCCTCTTCTGGAAAGCCCGAAGGGAAGAAGCGACGGCGGATATGCCGTGGCTGATTTCCGCAAGGTACAGCCGGAACTGGGCACGATGGATGATCTGTCGGATCTTTCCGTGGAATGCCACAAGAACGGCATCTCCCTGTGCCTGGACTTCGTCATGAACCATACCAGCGAAGACCATGAATGGGCAAAGCGTGCCAAGGCAGGCGAGAAGGAATACCAGGACAGATATTTCTTCTTCGATGACTGGAGCATCCCCAACGAGTTTGAAAAGACCGTGCCGCAGGTATTCCCGCAGACGGCACCGGGCAACTTCTCATGGTGCCCTGAGGCAAACAAGGTCGTCATGACCACGTTCTATCCGTATCAGTGGGACCTTAACTACCGCAATCCGACAGTATTCAATGACATGACGGCAAACATGCTGAACCTGTGCAATCATGGCGTGGATATCGTCAGACTGGATGCTGTCCCGTATATCTGGAAGCAGCTTGGCACCAACTGCCGCAACCTGCCGCAGGTACATACCCTGGTGCGCATCATGCACATCGCAGCGGACATTGTCTGCCCGGGCACACTGTTACTGGGTGAAGTGGTCATGGAACCGAGCAAGGTTGTTCCATACTTCGGCACGGTGGAAAAGCCGGAATGCCAGATGCTTTACAATGTCACAACCATGGCCAGCACATGGCACACGGTTGCCACAAGGGATGTCAGACTTCTGAAGCATCAGCTGGAAAGCGTGTTCGCACTGCCCAAGCAGTATACGTTCCTCAACTATCTCAGATGCCATGATGACATCGGCTGGGGCCTTGACTATGACTACCTGGAGCAGTTCGGCATGGAACAGGTTGCCCACAAGAAGTATCTCAATGACTACCTGACAGGAAAGCTCTGGGGATCTGATTCCAGAGGCGAACTCTACAATGACGATCCGCGTCTTGGTGATGCAAGACTGTGCGGCACGACTGCTTCCCTTTGCGGAACAGAGGCTGCCGTGTATGAGAAGAATGACTGGAAGCTTGATGCAAGCATTCGTCTGGATACGATGCTGCATGCATTCCTGTATACGCAGAGCGGCATCCCGGTGCTGTACTCCGGGGATGAAGTGGGTCAGCTGAATGACTATACCTATCATGAGGATCCGCTGAAGGCAGATGACAGCCGCTATCTCCACCGTGGAAACTTTGACTGGAAGCTTGCGGACATGCGCAAGGATCCTTCCACAAGACAGGGGAAGCTGTTTGAAAACCTGCAGAAGCTGGAGAAGCTCCGCAAGGAACATGCTGTATTCGATTCTGATGCGGATACCTGGGTCGTTGAGACATACAACGATCATGTGCTGGGCATCGGCAGATACTACAAGGGTGAAAAGCTCATTGCCCTGTTCAACTTCTCGGAGAACAGACAGACTGCATGGGTCAATGATGATGAGTACTACAAGGATCTCTTCTCCGGAGAAGAGGTCAATGCCAAGGCTGTGGATCTGGAAGGCCATGGCTTTGTATGGCTGTACCATACATTCAATGCCCCGAGCCAGCTGAGGTCTGCACCGGTCCAGAAGCCTGCAAAGAAGGCTGTTGAGAAGAAACCGGCAGAGAAGAAGCCTGCCGTTAAGAAGACAGAAAAGAAGCCTGTTGAGAAGGATGCGGTTGCGGAAGCAGCCAAGCATGCGGAAAGGAAGGCTCCGCGCAGGAGGAAGGCAAGATGAAGCTGATCTTCCTTGATATTGACGGGACGCTGGTACCGGCAGGTTCCAACGTACCGCCGGAGAGTGCACTGGATGCGATCCGCAGAACACAGCGCCTTGGCAACAAGGTGTTCCTGTGCACGGGCAGGAACTATGCCATGCTCAAACCGCTTCTGAAGTACGGCTTTGACGGCATGGTGGCTTCCGCAGGCGGCTATGTCACCATCGGAAGTGAAATAGTTTATGATCACCCGATGGGCAAAGAGGAAACAGAGGCTGCGCTCAAGGTCCTGCATGACAACGGTGTGTTCTGCACCGTTGAGGCAAAGGATGCCACATACGGAGATGAGAATCTGAGCGATTTCCTGGCTAATGCTGACGGAGACAACTCCGAGATCGAGCGCTGGAGAAAGGCACTGTCGGAAAGTCTGGACATCCTGCCGATGAGCCAGTATGACGGACGTCCTGTGTACAAGATTGTCATCATGTGCCAGAAGGCGGAACAGCTGGATCCGGCAAAGGCGCTTCTGGAAAAGGACTATGACTTTGTCATCCAGGAGGTCAAGGCACATGGCAACTGCCAGAACGGCGAACTGATCAACCGTGCCTTTGACAAGGGCAGAGGTGTTGTCAGGATTGCTGAAAAACTGGGCGTGGACATCAAGGATACCTATGGCTTCGGAGATTCCATGAATGATCTCACGATGATTGAGGCGGTAGGCACCTCGGTATGCATGAACAACGGTGCAGAGGCACTGAAGAAGATCAGTGATCTTGTGGTGCCTGCTGTGGAAGAGGACGGCCTGATGAAGGGATTCATCAAGCTCGGCCTGATCTGAAGGCTTTACCCGCAGATATGCGGTGAAGATAATTAAAAGAAAGGGAAAAGAGAATTTATGGCACTGGATTACCGGAAGTGCGCAGAAGAGATCTTCAGCCATCTTGGCGGCAAGGACAACATCGCTTCTGCAGCACACTGCGCTACAAGACTTCGTCTTGCAATCGTAGACAACAGCAAGGTTGACACCAAAGCACTCGAGAACGTGGAGGGCGTCAAGGGCGTCTTCTCCTCCAACGGTCAGCTTCAGCTGATCATCGGCACCGGAACCGTCAACAAGGTTTATGACGAGTTCCTCGACATCACAGGACTTACTGCTGCGACAAAGGAGGACGTCAAGGCTGCTGCCGCAGCACAGATGCCTTTCTGGAAGAGATGCCTGAAGGCTCTGGGCGATGTATTCGTTCCGATCCTGCCGGCAATCGTGGCATCCGGCCTCATGATGGGTCTTGTCGAGGCACTGGGCAAGATTCCGGGACTTGGCTTTGCAGGTTCTGACTGGTATGGCTTCCTTGACATGGTTGCCAATACCGCATTTGCTTACCTGCCTGTCATCGTTGCCGTATCCGCAGCGAAGGTCTTCGGCGGAAACGTATATCTTGGCGCTGTTGTTGGTCTGATGATGATTCACTCCAACCTGGTCAATGCATGGTCCGTCGGTACCTATGAAGGCGAGATTCCTGTATGGCACCTGTTCGGCGATTTGCTGCCGGTACGCCAGGTAGGCTATCAGGGACATGTCATTCCGGTCATCATCGCAGTACTGTTCATGTCACGTCTGGAACAGTGGCTGCACAAGCATGTGCCGGAGATGCTGGACCTGTTCATCGTTCCGCTTGTCACTGTACTTGTCACGGCATTGCTTACCTTCGTTGTCATCGGTCCGATCTTCTCCACACTGGAGACAATGGTGCTGTCCGGAGCTGAGGTTCTGGTCAAGAACCCGATCGGTGCAGCTGCCATGGGTGCTCTGTATCCTTGGACTGTCGTCATGGGTCTGCATCATATGTACAACGTCATTGAAGCCGGCATGCTTGCAAGCGAAGGCCTCAACACATGGATGCCGATCGCTTCAGCTGCCAACTTCGCACAGTTCGGTGCCTGCCTTGCAGTAGGTCTCAAGACAAAGAACGGCAAGCTGAAGTCTGTCGCTGTTCCTTCTTCCCTCTCTGCAGCTCTTGGTATCACAGAGCCGGCGATCTTCGGTGTCAACATGCGTCTGTTCAAGCCGTTCATCGCTGCTATGATCGCAGGTGCTGTCGGCTCTCTGTTCGCAGCTTTCTCCGGCATCGGTGCTACAGCATACGGTGTTACGGGAATCCCTGGCTATCTGACCATCAACAATGCACTGGTCTATACAATCCTGCTGGCCATCTCCGGCGGTCTTGCATTCGTATTGACCAACATCCTCTGGAAGGAAGATCCGGATACACAGGACAAGCCTGCTGAAGCAAAGGCGGCGGAAGAAAAGCCTGCTCCTGCAGAGGTTGCCATGAGCACAGAAGCCGGCGAGATCAAGGCACCGGTCAACGGCAAGATCATTCCTGCCAAGGATATTCCGGATCCTGTCTTTGCGCAGGAGACCATGGGACCTTCTGTTGGTATTGAACCGACAGACGGCAATGTCTATGCACCGTTTGACGGAACTGTCATGATGGTGTTCCCGACCAACCATGCACTTGGTCTGAAGGCTGATGGTGAAAAGGGCATGGAGGTTCTGATCCATGTCGGTGTGGATACTGTAAACATGAACGGTGAAGGCTTCGAGGCATTCGTCAAGCAGGACGACAAGGTCAAGGCCGGACAGAAGCTGCTGCACTTCGACCGTGACAAGATCAAGGCTGCCGGACATCCGGATACCGTCATCGTTGCCATTACCAACGGTGCTGACTACACGGATGTGAAGAAGGCTGCATAATGGTTGAATTCACCTATACCGTCAAGGATCCCAAGGGCATCCATGCCCGTCCTGCCGGTGTGATCACTGCTGAGCTTGAGAAGTATAAAAGCGAAGCCGTGGTCATTGTCGGTGAGAAGATCGTGGACCTTGGCAAGGTCATGCCGTTCATTGGTTCGGGAATCAAGCAGAACGATCATCTGACCATCCGTGTGGAAGGGGAAGATGAGAAGGTCTGTGCCGAGGCACTGAAGAAGGCATTTGCGGAAAACCTCTGATTCACAATGGAAGAGCTGTGCACTGCATGGCTCTTTTCCTTTGGCATAAAGTGTGCTGGTAAGGCAATGCGTGAAAAGGTATACTGAACCTGGGAAGGAAAGTGATCATCATGAAAAAGCTGCCGGTCGGTATACAGTCGTTTGAGGATATCCGTAATGATGATTACGTTTATGTTGATAAGACGAATTATGTCTGCAGTCTTGCGGATACCGGAAAGATGTACTTTCTGAGCAGGCCAAGACGTTTCGGAAAAAGTCTGTTCTTATCGACTCTGGAAGCCTATTTCCTTGGAAAACAGGACCTTTTTAATGGACTTGCTGCAGAAGCATACGAAAATGCGAAGCCAGAGGAGAAGCGCTGGGTTGTTTACCCTGTTCTGAAGTTCAGCCTTTCCGGAGGTGCATATCAGACAGATGAAGGTCTTTCCAATACGCTGAGGTTCGCACTGGATCAGTTTGAAGACAAGTATTCCATTATACATAAAGAAGACCTGGATCTTCCGACGCAGTTCCGATGGTGTATCCGGGAAGCATATCGTATCACCGGGAAAAAGGTTGTTGTCCTTGTCGATGAGTATGACAAACCGCTGCTTGAGACAATGATGATCAATCCGGAACAGGAGGAAAGAAACCGCATTCTTTTCAAGAGCTTCTACAGTGTTCTGAAAGATGAAGATGAATATATTCGCTTCGGCTTCTTTACCGGGGTAACGAAGTTCAGTCAGATTTCCATCTTCAGTGACCTGAATCAGCTTAAAGATATATCACTTACCGACCGCTATGCAGGCATCTGTGGTATCACGGAAGATGAACTGCATCTGTATCTGAACGAGCATGTGTCAGAGCTTGCAGAAAAAGAGGGATGTACCACGGAATCATGTTACGGGCTTCTGAAAGAAATGTACGATGGGTACCGGTTCAGTGCAGAAGGCATAGGCCTCTATAATCCTTTCAGCGTCCTGAATGCACTTTCTGATCTCAAGCTTGGCAGATACTGGTATAGTACAGGCACTCCGACGTTCCTGATTCATGTTCTGCAAGGATCACGGTTCAGTCCGGTTGATTTCAAGAATGGAATCAGGACTACCGAGCAGAATATCATGGATTATCGTGTTGACCGTCCGGATCCTGTCCCGCTGTTTTATCAGTCTGGTTATCTGACGATTGCTGGATACGACAGAAGGCTTGGACAATACGAACTGAAATTTCCGAACCTAGAAGTGGAACAAGGGTTTGCCGGTTCGCTGTTTCCGTATTATTTCCACAAGGATGAATCTGAGCGTTTTTCAGATCGACCGTTTTGTCGATGATCTTGACCATGAAAACATTGATGGATTCATGACAAGGCTGAGATCATTGCTTGCATCAGTGAACTATCCTGAAGGAAGCGGCCCGTATTCGGAACATGACTTCCAGAGCAGCATGTTCATCATCTTTGCTATGCTGGGACAGGCAGTACGGACGGAAGTACATACATCCAGGGGCAGGACAGACTGTGAAATCGCGGACGGCAATATCATATATCTGTTTGAGTTTAAGGTTGGGCGAGATGCGGATGAGGCATTGAGACAAATGGATCACCTGGGCTATGCAGACAGATATGCTGTATCAGGAAAGCATGTCTATCAGATCGGCGTTTCATTCTCAGCAGAAGAGCGTGGCATAGCCGAATGGAAAACTGAGAAAAAGTACTGAGAAAGGCACAAGACAAGGAACACGGAATCTGTTCTCATGGGACGGGTTCCGTATTTTTCTGAATGATGCAGATGCTCTATTCCCCAAAACTGAAGAATATTCAATTTTGGGGAATATGTGACGGTACACTTCGGAAATACAAGACACATCAGCAGATCTGTTGATTAATCAGCACGCAATTAATTGCAGGCAATTGACTGCGTGCTTTTGAAGTGGTATATATTTTCCTGCCATGAAAGAGAGGCAGTGAAATGGCAGAAGGAAAAAGCACAGGATTCCGGATCAAGAAGATCTCGGATCTCATGCAGGTTGGTGCAGACCATGACATGAAGGAAATGGGACTGACATATTCACAGTTCCATGTCATGCTCTATCTTCATCACAGACGTGATGAACAGATACCGTTGAAGCAGCTGGAGAGGTTCTTCCAGGTATCCCAGGCAACCATGGCAGGCATTGTCGTGCGTCTGGAACAGAAGGGATACGTGCATGCATGCGTGGATGAACACGACAGGCGTGTGAAGCTGGTAAGCATTACAGAACTTGGCGAAAACGCCTGTGAGAGAGCCCATGCAAACATGGTTGAACGGGAAGGACAGATCTTCTCGTGCATCTCTGCAGAAGACAAGGAAAAACTGGATGAGATGCTGGACAGGATCCTGATGACATTGAAGAAGATGACAAAGGAGGGATGTGCAGATGAGTGAGAAAAAGGAAAGAAAGAAGAATTCCATCTTTGCCTCATCGAAGTACTTAAGCAGATACATCGGCGAGTACAGGAAAGCAACGACATTGACACCGTTGTTTACAGCGGGTGAGGTATTCATGGAGATCCTGCTGCCGTTCATTACGGCAAAGCTGATCGACCAGGGCATTGAAGCATCCAATATGGCCAATGTCTGGAAATATGGTCTGTTAATGGCAGGATGTGCATTCATATCCCTGTGGTGCGGCATCCAGTCCGGACGGTATGCAAGCACGGCATCCGCAGGCTTTGCGGCAAACCTGAGAAAGGCACTGTACGCAAAGATCCAGACATTCTCGTTTGCCAATATCGACAAGTTCTCAACGGCGGGTCTTGTGACCCGTCTGACGACGGATGTCACCAATGTGCAGAATGCATTCCAGATGATCATCCGCATTGCGGTGAGAACACCGCTGATGCTGATCATGTCGCTGGTGATGAGCCTTTCCATTTCACCATCCCTGTCCACGGTATTCCTTTGGGCGCTGGCGGCACTGTTACTGGCTCTGGCAATCCTGGTACGCGGGGCCATGAAGACCTTCAAGGAGACATTCGATGAGTATGACAACCTCAACGAAAGGGTTGAGGAGAATGTCTCTGCATCCAGGGTTGTGAAGGCCTATGTGCGTGAGGATTATGAAACGGACAAGTTCAAGGCAAGGAGCCATAAGCTGAGATCCTTGTTTGAAAAGGCTGAAGGCCTCATGATCATGAACTTCCCGATCATGAACGCTGTCATCTACGGCTGTATCATTGCCTTGTCATGGATGGGTGCCCATCAGGTTGTGGGAGGAACACTGACCACCGGTGAGCTGACATCCTTGTTCACTTATGTCATGCAGGCATTGATGTCCATGATGATGCTTTCCATGGTGTTCGTCATGATCACGATGTCC
>OMUX01000360.1 GCA_900314345.1 uncultured Erysipelotrichaceae bacterium
GGATGATCTTCTTCTGGCTGAAGACCTTCTTGAAGATGACATCATTGCGGATTGAGAGTGTTACGGTGGAACTGTTCAATGCTGTATCTGTATTGTTCATTCATTGTCTCCTGTCTTTACCTTCCTTATTGCCTGTTCAGACAGGTTTCCTCCGCAAATAGTCAGCAAAAGTTTCGGGATATTGGTTTGACATCCGCTCAGAAAAAACCATAGAAAGAGAATACGCATTCGATCCTTCTGCACGCTATATCCTCACAGGGCTGAGAAGAGCCGGCAAAAGCATCCTGCTGCACCACAAAGTACTGGAGCTTGTAGAAAGCGGAGTCTCATGGACTCAGATCATATACATCAATTTTGAAGATGAACGTCTGGCAGAATTCAGCATCAAACACTTCAATGACATTGTCATCACTGCAGCGGAGCTTTCAGACAAGGAGCCGTACTACTTCTTTGACGAAATCCAGAATATTGACGGCTGGGAGCGTTTTGCAAGGAGACTTGCGGACAGCCATGCCAATGTCCGGATCACCGGCAGTGATGCAAAAATGCTGAGCAGTGAAATGGAATCCCGTCTGGGTGCACGGTATCTGTCGAAAAATATCATGCCGTACAGCTTCCGCGAATATCTGAATGCACTGAACATTCCCTTTGATGACCTCTCCCGTTCATCCGCCAAAGGCACCGGTGCAATCAACCGCGCACTTCTTGCCTGCATGAAGGAAGGCGGTTTCCCGGAATCCCTGCAATATCTTTCAAAGCAGGCATATGCAGAAAGCATCTACCAGAAGATCCTTCTCGGCGATATCGCAGCGCGAAACGGTATCAGGAATGCCGGCAGCCTGCGGATTCTCATGAAGAAAATTGCTGAAACCATCATGCATGAAGTTTCCTATAACAGACTTTCCGGTGCTGTCACAGGCGCCGGCACAAAGCTGAGTGTGGGATCTGTGATCCAGTATACCGGGTACGCAAAGGATGCCTGTCTGATTTTCACCACATCCAATTACTTTGCAGAATTCATGGAACAGGAAAGCACACCGCGTTACTATTTCACAGACAATGCGCTTCTGAATCTGTTCCTGGTCAACAAGGATTCTGCTTTGTTCGAAAACATGATTGCCTCTGCGCTTCACAGGAAATACGGAGACAATGTCTGGTACATGAAGTCCTCGAAGGCCGATGTGGATTTCTATGTTCCGGAAACACACCAGGCAGTCCAGACCACTCTGGAACTGGATGATTCTTCCCGGGAACGCGAACTCAAATCCCTAATTGTCCTTTCCTCCTCGTTTAAAGAAGCGAAGGAATTCATCATTGTCACAAGAAACCAGACGGAAACCATTCAGCTGAAGAACTGCACCGTCAAGGTCATGAAAGCTGCCGACTTCCTTCTGGATCTCTGAGCTTTCCTTTTCCTGATTCCTGCCGGTGAGTATAATCATCGCAAGGAGATGTGCCTATGAAGAAACCGTTTGTCACAGAAGAACAGCTTCAGAAGATCGTACAGGAATACCCGACTCCGTTTCATCTCTATGATGAGGCAGGCATCCGCAGACACTGCCGCATGATCAACGAAGCATTCTCATGGAATCCCGGCTTCCGGGAACACTTTGCCGTCAAGGCAACCCCGAATCCTTCCATCCTCAGGATCATGAAGGAGGAAGGCTGCGGTGTGGATACTGCATCCCTGACGGAACTCATGCTTGCAGAGAAATGCGGGTTTAAGAATGAAGAGATTTTCTTCACTTCCATCGATACCCCGGCAGAAGACTTCCGGAAAGCATATGATCTCCATGCCATCATCAACTTCGATGATCCTGATGCCATGAATTTCTTTGAAAAGCATGTCGGAAAGCTGCCGAAGACCGCATGTCTGCGCTACAACCCGGGCGGTGTCTTCACCCTGAACAAGTCCCATGAAGGATTCCAGGTCATGGGACAGCTTGAGGAAAACAAGTTCGGCATGACAAAGGATCAGATCTTTGCCTGCTTCCAAAGACTCAAGGAAGCCGGCTGTGAGAACTATGGCCTCCATACCTTCCTTGCAAGCAATACCTTGTCCGATGACTACTATCCCGCACTTGCACGGATCATCTTCTCCCTGGCCGTGGAAGTAAAGGAAACCTTAGGCATCTCTGTTTCCTTCATCAACCTTTCCGGCGGAATCGGTGTTCCCTACAAGCCTGATGAACGCTCCAACAATGTCCTTGCCATCGGTGCAGGTGTAAAGAAGGCATATGAAGAAATCCTTGTCCCTGCAGGTCTTGGCAATGTCAGACTGTGCACGGAGCTTGGCAGATGGATGACCGCAGAAAGCGGCTGTATTGTCACAAAGGTGGTCCATCTGAAGGATACCTACCGGCACTATGCCGGCGTGGATGCCAATGCCTGCAACCTCATGCGTCCGGCCATGTACGGTGCCTATCACCACATCACGGTCATGGGCAAGGAAGATCAGCCATGTGACCATGTCTATGATGTGATCGGTGATCTCTGCGAGAACAATGACAAGCTTGCCATACAGAGATCCCTTCCGGAACTAGAACCGGGTGATCTTCTGGTGATCCATGATACAGGCGCCCATGGCTTCTCCATGGGATACAACTACAACGGCAGGCTGCGTTCCGCAGAACTCCTGCTCAAAGAAGACGGCACAGTCAAAATGATCCGGCGCCCTGAGACACCGGATGATTACTTCGCTACACTGAATTTCTGAACTACAGACGGTCCTCGATCTCTTCATAGATCGCTGTGATCGTCTTTTCATAATTCTCTTCATCCACCGCAAGGATGATGTTGAGCTCTGAAAATGACACATCAATCATGCGGATGTTGATATCCGCATCTGCCACAGCCTGGAATACCTCTGCCGCAAAGCCCTTGGTCTTAGCGATGCCTTCGCCCACAACCGCAACCACGGCAATGTGATCCTCAATGAACACACGGTCCGGATGAAGCTGTTCATTCAGTTCCTTCAGTACCTTCTCGCGCACCGGCTCCAGATCCTTGGTGGAGACAAGCACAGACATCGTATCAATGGAGGTCGGCGTATGTTCATAAGGGACCCCATGCCTTGCAAGGATGGACAGTACTTTTGCGCCAAAGCCGATCTCTGCATTCATCATTGCCATGTCGATCTGGATGTTCGACATGTTCTTCTTGCCCGCAATGCCGGTGACCATATGAAACTGTGCGCTGCCTGTATAGGCAGGAACGATCATCGTTCCCGGATCTGATGGATGATTCGTATTCCGGATATTGATCGGGATGCCTGCCGTGCGCACCGGGAATACCGTCTCTTCATGCAGGACGGAAGCACCCATGTAGGAAAGCTCCCTTAATTCCTGGTAGCTGATCGTACGGACCGGCTTTGGATCTGATATGATCCCTGGATCTGCACTCCGCATCCCGTCCACATCCGTCCAGTTCTCATATAAAGACGCATGCACTGCTCTTGCCACGATAGCACCGGTAATGTCAGAACCGCCCCTTGTAAATACACGGATCTTTCCGTTTCCATCGCTTCCGTAGAAACCCGGAATCACCGCATGATCAAGCTTTGCCAGTGTCCTTGCAAGAACCGGATAGCTCTTCTCAGGAATGAAGTGATGTTCTTCATCAATGAAAATATTCTCTCCGGACTCCACATACGGCCATCCCAGCCAGTCTGCCATGATCAATGCATTCAGATGTTCCCCGCGGCTTGCAAGGTATTCCCTCTCCGGGGAAGCAAGAGAACTTCTGATCACATCCATCTCCTTCTGCAGGTCAAAGTGTATGCCAAGTCCGTCAATGATTTCCTGGTATCTGTCACTGATCCGCTTCAGGATGCGTTCCGTGTCCTCTTTTCTCACTGCCGCATCATACAGGTAATAGAAAAGATCCGTGACCTTGATGTCATCGGGAAACCTCTTCCCCGGTGCAGAGACCACAAGATATCTTCTTTCACTGTCTTCTTCCAGGATCCTTCTTGCCTTTGAAAGCTGCTTTGCATCTGCACAGCTGCTTCCGCCGAACTTTACAACCTTGCTCATAACGCATGCCTTTCCAGCCAGTTCCACACCACCGCAGAATGCACTGCCGCCGCATATCCCAGTGCTTCCTCCTTCGGGTTCATCCTTGCATTGTGCAATGGATAAGCACTGTCCACCCCGATGTGGTAATAGCATCCTTCATATTTCTCAAGGAAGAAGCCGAAGTCCTCCGTGGTCATGGATGCCGGCTCCTGCACAACATGATCTTTTCCAAGAAGAGCTTCTGCTGTTTCCTGTACCAGCCTGACATCTTCATCATGGTTGAAGACTCCGGGATATCCGTCCTTCAATACCAGATCAGCTGTTACATGTTCCTGTGCTTCCACACGCTGACAGATTTCCACGATCTCCTGTTTCTGTGTCTCTCTCAATGCAATGTCACTGCAGCGCAGGATGCCATGGCACTCTGCACGATCACTGATAATGTTGCGCACATTTCCGGCATGGAAGGAACCGATTGTACATACCGACCTTCTGCCGTCTTCTTCCTTTGTGAGCTTCTTCAGTTCAGCGCAAAGCCTTGCGCATGCATACAGACTGTCCGTGCATTTCTCCGGCTCTGCCGCATGCCCGCCATGTCCATGGACCGTGATGTCAATTGTTGCCGCATTGGCATAGAAGCTTCCGTATTTTACACCGATCGTTCCAGCAGGAAGCGATGGTTCAATGTGTGCACCATACACAGCCTTTACACCAGGTTCATCCAGGATGCCTGTATCAAGGATCCGCTTTGCTCCGCCGTCTCCTTCTTCATCCGGCTGGAAGATGAACACCACACTCCCCTGCAGTTCCTCTTTATGCATGGAAAGGATCCTGGCTGTACCAAGCAGTGCTGCTATATGCATGTCATGGCCGCATGCATGCATCACGCCAGTATTCACCGAGGCACATGAAAGTCCTGTTTCTTCTGTTACCGGCAGGGCATCAATATCTGCGCGGAATGCGCACACACTGCCTGGCTTTCCGCCATGCAGCACACCGATGACACCGGTGGGAAGCGGACGGTATGTCTCAAGATTCAGTTCCTTCAGACACTTCAGGATCACATCCGTTGTACGGTATTCTTCATTTCCTGTTTCCGGATGTGCATGGATATCTTCACGGATGGCACGCATCCACCGGTATATGTCCAGAGATTCCGAAAGAAAATCAATCATCTTCTTTCCTCCAGCATGGAAAGAAACTTCTTCAGACGCTTCATTCCTTCTTTCAGTGTATCCATGTCCGCACAATAGCTGATACGCACATGTCCTTCCCCATGGAAGGCAATGCCCGGTGTCACAGCCAGGCCTGCAGACTGCACCATCTTTGTGCAGAACATCATGGAAGGAAGCCCGTACCTTGAAATATCCGGGAACACATAGAAGGCACCCATCGGCTCCACCGCCGGAAGCTTCATCTCCTCCAGCTGTTCCAGCACATATGCCCTTCTTCTTTCATACTCCTTTAAGAAAGGCTTTGGACTGACATCCAGGGCATGCTCTGCAGCCCTCTGGAACGGTGCGGGTGTGGAAGTCATCATGTACTGATGCAGCAGGGACACCTTCTCCGTCAGGTAGGGGTTACCGCACACAGACACCATGCGCCGTCCCGTAGTGGCTAAGGC
>OMUX01000203.1 GCA_900314345.1 uncultured Erysipelotrichaceae bacterium
ATATAGTCAAATGTTTTGACACCTGCCCTCTCTGCTTCCTTGAGAAGGTTGAGATTTCCCTGATAGTCGATTTCCATGTTGGTCACATGCTTGCTTGCCTTGGTCAGGCCGACTGTCGTAATGACGATGTCTGCACCATCGCACAATCCCTTCAGTGATTCCGGATCGCTGACATCCAGTTTCCTGAAACTGAAATTTCCCTTCAGATCCAGATCCGTTCTTTCAATGACATCTGCCGCAACGACTTCATGTCCCTGCTTCAGCAGTTCCCTGAGAATATCACTTCCCAGATGTCCATAAGCGCCTGCCAGTACTGCTTTCATATGTTATCTTCTCCTGTTAGTTTTCCAATCGCATGTTCATAGGTTTCATATGCCTGTTTTTCACGGACCATGGCAAGGATCAGCTCGGAAGCTGCCACAGCATATTTCTTTTCCACACCCTTCTCAAAGATCAGCTCTGCAAGTTCCTCCACAAAGCGCAGATGAAACGCATCCGAAGGCAGTGCCTTTGCGGAGGAAGAAGTGAAGATATTCTGATGGGAACGGCTGAACGCAGAAACCGTATCATACAGAAGCCGGCAGACTTCCGCAGCACTGCGTTTCTTTCCTGCATTCTTCCACAGTCCTGCTTTCACCGGCTCCCAGTCTTCCTTCACCAAAGCACCGATCAACGCTTCCTTGTCCGCAAAATAGTGGTAGAGCGTTCCGGCAGAAATGTTCAGCCGTTCGGCAATCCCGCGCATGGTCAGATGATCATACCCGCTTTTGTCTATTTCGGCTCTCGCAGCTGCGATCGCCCTGTCATGTACATCATTCAGTATCTTCGGCATAGTTTTTTATGAACGTGTTCATAAAAATAATAGCACAAAACCACAGACGTACTGCACCGATGATGTTTTTGAGGCCGCAGATTTCACTCAGCCCTGTGCGTATTTTCTGCCACCCCTTTGCTCAATAATGAGAATGCAGTCATACTTGAGATGGCTGTCAGAGGGGTTATTTCACACAATGGAAAACAACAAGAAGATCATTCCCTGGTACATCCTGAACATCCTTCAGGAAAACACCGATGAGGAACATCCCGTCAGTGAACCGGCAATCAGAGACCTGTGCGAAAGGAAGCATGGTGTCACCTTTGAACGCAGAACACTCTATTCTTCCGTCAGTATGCTCAAGGATCTCGGCTATGACATTGAGTACACCAACACCGGAAGTTCCCAGGGCTACTATCTCGCAGACAAGAGCAGAACATTCACAGAGCCTGAAGTACTGCTTCTCTGCAATGCGGTGCATGCGTCCCACTTCATATCCGAATCCCAGAGCAAGGCATTGATGAAGAAGCTTCTGAGCTCTCAGAACAAGTACTTCCGGAAGTCCTTCAAGGACAGCGTCTACCTTCCCAATCCTTTGAAGACCGCAAACAACCAGTTATTGCAGAATATACGCATCATTTCCGAAGCCATCAGAACAAAGCATGTCATTCACTTTCATTACCTTGCCTATGGCTTTGACGGCAGACAGCATCCCAAGGACAAGGAATATACCGTGGAACCACGGTATATCGTCTATCACGGTTCCAGAGGATACATGCTTGTCACCCAGACCACCCATGAAGGCCTGATCAAGTACAGGCTTGACCGCATGGCAGATGTCACGATTGGAGAAGAAACCGTAACGGAACTCTCTGAAGAGGACAATACCGATGCCTATGCACTCTCCCGCAATGAGATGTTCATGTTCTCAGGGACACCTGTCAAGGCAACACTGCACTGCCAGGACAGGATCCTGGATACCATGCTGGATACCTTCGGACCAAGTGCCCATATCCTGAGACATGAAGACGGCTTCTTTGATCTGAGCATTACAAGCCCTGCCCAGAATATCCTCCTCTTCGCCCAGCAGTACATGGATGTCATCACCATTACGGAACCTGCAGACCTGAAGAAACAGATGCAGGACATGCTCAAAGAAACACTGGAACGGTATCTGGGATCTTGAGCAAGAAAAAGAGATGCATTCCATAGCAGTGTGCATCCCTGAATGACAATCAGTTTGCCGGCAGAGTTTCAGAATAATGACGGGTAATCGGTACGTGTATCTGCTATATGGTAAATGAACACTTCATTTCCTATATGACGGTAAATAGCCACATACTGTTTAGAGCACACAAGCTTTCTGTATCCCATTTTATTCAAAAATTCATCAGGCGTGTATGAACCGCTGTCCGGATATTCACCAAGAATTTCGATTCTGTCCAGAATCGAATCAGTTACAGACAAAGCCGATTTTACCGTAGTTAAAGAAAGCAAGCGGTCCTGGATGCGGTTAAGATCATCCATGGCTGCCGGCAGAATATGAATATTATATGTTGTCATTAACGCGCTTCCTTAGACGCTCCCTGGCCTCAGCAGTACTTGTAGTCTCAGCTCCAGACAAGCGCTGTTCTTCCGC
>OMUX01000251.1 GCA_900314345.1 uncultured Erysipelotrichaceae bacterium
TGCCAGAGCCCTTGCCCTGGATCCGGAGATCATCTACTTTGATGAACCGACTTCTGCACTGGATCCCGAACTGATCGGGGAGGTGCTGGAAGTGATGCAGGAGCTGGCAAAGGAAGGCATGACGATGCTGGTGGTGACCCATGAGATGTCCTTTGCAAGGGATGTCAGCCACCGTACCATCTTCATGGAACACGGTGTCATTGTGGAACAGGGACTTTCCAGGGAATTCTTCGCTGATCCAAAACAGGAAAGAACGCGTGAATTCCTGCGCATGAATGAGAAAGGAAGACAAATTGTATGAAGAAGATCACAGCAGTATTTCTTTCAGGAATCATGGCATTGGCACTGGCAGGCTGCGGAAGTTCTTCCGCAGCTGCAGGAGATGACAGTCTCAGGAAGATCCAGGATGCCGGAGTGATCCACATTGGTCTGGAAGGGGACTGGCAGCCGTTCTCCTACCATGATGAAAGCGACACATTGGTCGGCTATGATGTAGAAGTTGCAAAGGCAGTGGCTGAGAAGCTTGGCGTTGAGGCAGACATTACGGAAGCACCGTGGGACGGACTTCTCACAGGGCTTGACACCGGTGTGTATGACATTGTTGTCAACGGTGTTGATGTCACAGAGGAACGGCAGAAGGCATTTGATTTCTCCGATCCGTATGCCTATGACCATGTGGATCTTGTTACACTGGCTGACAATACAGACATCACAACATTCGATGATCTCAAGGGCAGAACCTCCGCAAACTCCACGGGTTCCACCTATGCGGAGCTTGGCGAACAGTACGGTGCCACGGTAAGCAATGTGCCGACACTGGCTGAGACCATGGAACTGGTGCTCAACGGTACTGTGGATGCCACGATCAATGCGGATACTTCTGTGCAGGACTATCTCAAGACCACCGGCGAAACAAGGCTCAAGGTTGCCGCACAGACCGATGATGTCACGGAATATGCAATCCCGATGAAGAAAGGTTCGGATTCTCTCAGGGAAGCAGTCAATGATGCGCTGAAACAGCTGCGTGAGGACGGTACCCTGGCAGAGCTTTCCGTGAAGTACTTCGGTGCAGACCTGACAAACAAGTGAGTGTATGAAGGAATATGGCAATGCTGTATTCCTTTTTCGTATGCGGTAAAATGGTAACAGTGAGGTCATCAAGCATGTTAGAGGAAATCAAGAGACACGTCATGGACGTGGCAAAGCGTGCCCAGGATGAGGGCATGTGCAAGCATAAGTCAGGAAACTTTTCCCAGAGGGATCCTGAGACAGGATACATCGTTGTTACCCCTTCCGGTGTGGACCGCAAGGATCTGCAGGTGCGGGACATGGTGGTCATGGATCTGGACGGGAATGTCATCGAAAATCCTACGGGACTGAAACCCACCAGTGAAGCGATGATGCATATCGTGATCTACAAGGAACGTCCGGATGTCATGGCGGTTGCCCATACCCATTCCATGTATGCGACAACATTTGCCGTATTGAACAAACCCGTTCCGGCAGTGGTCTATGAGATGTTCAATCTCAATGCAAAGAAGGGCAGGATTCCAGTGGCCCCCTATGGCAGGCCGGGCACAAAGGAACTTGCAGAATCCGTTGTGGACTGTGTCCATGAGTCCGACGGTTTCCTTCTGCAGGCGCATGGATCCGTGGCTGTGGATGAAAAGGATATCGAAGGTGCCTATCTCAAGGTATCCTACGTGGAAGAGCTCAGCGAGCTGTACTACCATACACTGAGTGTCAACGGCGGAAAGGAACCGCCTGTTCTTCCGGCAGAGGAACTGCAGAAGTGGTCCTATCCGAAGGAAATTCATTTCCAGAAAGAAAAGTAACAGACATGCCGGTCATTGACCGGCATGCATTCGCTGTGTGAGGAAAGGAGGAAAGCATGGAGGACAGTCTTGCCGCATCCGTCATTGAATACTGTCGAAGAAGATTCCATGCCCAGGTGTATTCCCTGGATTTTTCCTCTGGCCAGCAGGTGATCCTGCGGCATGAAAGCACAGGAAGATGGTACGGGGTTCTGGAGGATGAAGAACACCTTTCCCTGCACTGCGGGAAACTGCTGGTGTATCAGATGAGCGGAAACTTCGGCTTTTCAAAGCCTGTGAAGCAAAGCCCTGAGGAATGGATTGCTGTTCACCTGGACGGCTCTGTTTCCGAAGAGACGATCCGACAGCTTCTGTTAGCTTCCTTCCGTTACACGGACCTTCCGGAAGCCAGTGAGCTTTCCTGTCTGGAAGAGGAGGAAAGCAAAGGGGATCATACCGTCAATGTCGCTCTGGAGGAAAGCAGGGAAAGATCCCTGAAGGAACAGGTGCGCATTACGGAAGGCTATGAGGAACAGGCGATTCACTGGAAGCAGCCGCCGGTGAAGAAACAGCTTCCGGATGTGCTGCAGAAGATGAAGAACATCCGTCTTTCCCGGCTGACCATGAACTGGGATCAGCGCATGGCAGAAGAGTTTTATCTTCAGGCACTTTGTGCAAAGGATTATGAAGATGACTTTCCCTTCCATGGCAGGTTTGTCTGTATGCGGCCGGCCTACCGTCTGATGGATGACAGACAGCTGCGAGGCTACTTTGCATGGCGGACGAAGTTTCACCACAATGAAGAAACAGACCTGGATGAAGAAACACAGCTTTCCTTTGCCTTTCTTCGTGTCTATGAGATTCTCAACGGAATCATGGATGACAAGGAGGCAGGCTTTCAGGAACTGCTGAAGATCCAGGAAGAGTACGGGAAGAATGCAGTCATCCTTTCGTATCAGCTGAAAGACTGGATTCATGACTATATCATCCGGTATGGGCTGCAGGAACATGTCAGCCCTGAATATTTTCCGGAAATCAAAACGGATGATTTCCTGGTCGTGCTGGAACATCCTGCACAGGCAGAGGACGGAACATTCTTTGAGGCACTCTGCAGCCTTGCGGACTACAAGATATTGAAATCCCTGTTTGTAAAGAAGAATCCTGAAAAGGCAGCGGCGCTTCTCAGACGCATCTGTGCTGCTCTGGACCAGGCAGTGCAGGAAAAGGAGGACCGCTCACTTGTGACAAAGTGTTTCGGAGACGGGGCAGGCATCCGTCAGTATACAAATCTCTTCCGCAATGCCATATATTTTGACAGCGGAAGAAATGAGAAAATACCGGAATTCCGGATTGATGCCATCCGCAGCTATGCAAGGGACACACAAGGATACTGGCTTCTCAAAAGCCCGTATGTTCTGAAGGGAAGAAGCCAGGCACTGGGAGAACTGATGCGGGAGGCAGACCGGCTGATGCGCCTGTACTATGGGAAATCCGGAAGCCTCAAGGAGAAGTTTCCTCCGTGTGAATACAAGGATGTCATTGCCAGGGCAATTGATGACTATGAGAAGGAACGCAAGGAGGCACAGAGGCCAAGGATTCATCTGGACATGTCTTCTCTTTCCAGGATCCGTGAAGATGCGGCTGTGACAAGGGATGCCTTGATTGTGGATGAAGAAGAGGCTCCTGTGGAAAGAGATGAAATACCGGCTTTGGTGATGGATGAAAAGGAAAAACAACCGGCTGCTGAGACAAAGACAGAAGTGCCGGTACAGAATAATACGGAAGAACCGCAGGATCTGCAGAAGTATTTGCTGAAAGCATTGCTGGATGGAACAGCATACAAGGATATGCTGCAGAAGCATCATGCGCAGTTATCAATGCTTGTGGATCAGATCAATGAGACAATGATGGATGTGGTCGGGGATACGGTCATTGAATTTGACGGAGAAACGCCATCACTCATTGAAGATTATGTGGATGATGTGAGAAACTGGCTGGAAGAGAACAAGGGGTGAGGATATGGCAGAAAACAGGAAAGTACCGAAGCGGATTGCAGGTGTGATCATCAATTCCCTCAAGGGAGGCGTTGTGCCGAGAATCGGTCTGCCGTATATCACCGTGGGAAGAAGAAGAGAGATCGAAGCTATCCTGCATGATGTGGATGTGATCATGGAAGGCGGAGCTTCCTTCCGCTTCATTGAAGGAAAGTACGGCAGCGGGAAGAGCTTCATGCTGCAGACCATCCGTGGCTATGTCATGGACAGGAACTTCGTGGTTGTTGATGCGGATCTTTCGCCGGAAAGAAGGCTGCAGGGAACCAAGGGACAGGGGCTTGCCACCTACCGGGAACTGATGCGCAACATGTCCACAAAGACAAGGCCGGAAGGCGGGGCTTTGACACTGATCCTTGACCGCTGGGTGAGCAGTGTGAAGAATGAGACCCTGGAAGAGATGCAGAAGGAGACCGGCAGGGAAGTGAACCTGGATGATCCTGCATACCGGACAAGGGTGGAAGGAAAGATCCGCAGTGTTGTTTCCTCCATGCAGGAGCTGGTTCATGGCTTTGACTTTGCAAGGCTTCTGACGCAGTACTATCAGGCATGTGAAAACGGCGATGATGAACGCAAGGGATATGTCCTGAAGTGGTTCCGCGGGGAATACATGCTCAAAAGCGAGGCAAAGAGCGAACTTGGGGTATCCGTGATCATCGGTGATGATGACTGGTATGACTACCTCAAGCTGTTTGCCGGATTCCTTGTGCAGGCAGGCTACAGCGGAATGATGGTCATGATTGATGAACTGGTGAATATCTACAAGATTCCCAATGCCATTTCCAGACAGTACAACTATGAAAAGATCCTGACGATGTACAACGACACCATGCAGGGCAAGGCAAGATATCTTGGCATCATCATGTGCGGGACCCCGCAGTGTGTGGAAGACAAGCACCGCGGCATCTACAGCTATGAAGCATTGAGATCCAGGCTGGCGGACGGAAAGTTCTCCAGTGAGGGAAACAGGGATTTACTCGCACCGGTGATTCATCTGGAACCATTGTCGGCAGAAGAAATGCTTGTTCTGACCGGCAAACTGGCAGAGATTCATGCTCAGCTGTACGGGTATGAGATGAAGCTCACAGATGAGGATCTTGCGTCCTTCATCAAGATGGAATATGAACGCATCGGTGCTGACAGCCACATCACACCGCGTGAAGTGATCCGGGATTTCATCGAGCTTCTGGATCTTCTGTACCAGAATCCGGATCAGTCTGCAGCGCAGCTGCTGCAGTCGGATTCCTTCACGTTCTCCAAAGCAGATCCTTCAGAAGGCGCTGCAGAACCGGTGCAGGAAGAATTTGCAGAGTTTCAGATCTGAGGCGGAACATGGATATCTTTGAACGCTATGCACCATTCATCCAGGATTACATCTACCAGAACAGCTGGCAGAGCCTGAGGTCTGTACAGACTGCCGCAGGAGATGCCATTTTCAACACGGAAGACAATGTGCTGATCTGTGCTTCCACAGCTTCCGGAAAGACAGAAGCAGCCTTCTTCCCGATCCTGACCCTGCTGGATGAAAATCCCAGCAGTTCCGTGGGTGTCATGTACATCGGACCGCTGAAGGCATTGATCAACGACCAGTTCCTGCGTCTCAATGATCTTTGTGCAGAGGCACAGATTCCGGTATGGCACTGGCATGGGGATGTATCACAGACCGAGAAACGGCGTCTGATGAAGAAGCCTTCCGGCATCCTGCAGATCACTCCGGAATCCCTGGAGGCGATGATGCTGCACAGACATGCGGCACTGGTGAAGTTGTTCGGGGATCTGCGGTTCATTGTCATTGATGAGCTGCACTCCCTGATGCGGGGAGACAGAGGCGGGCAGACCCTGTGTCTGATTGAACGGCTGTGCCGCATTGCCGGCTGCCATCCAAGAAGAATCGGTCTTTCTGCGACCATCGGTGATCCGGTGATGGCGGGAAGATTCCTTTCTGCCGGAAGCGGCAGAGGCTGTGTCATTCCGAAGGTGACGGAAAAGGGACAGACATGGCGGCTCTCCATGGAGCACTTCTTTACAAGCGGAAGCCAGACTGGTGATCCGGACTACAAAGGCTTTGTGAATGAAGCAGTGCAGGAACAGGCCTCTTCTGCCCTGGCAGAAAAAACCGATTCCGCACCGGAGGCGGCAGATCCTGCCATGGCGTATATCTTTGAACATACCAGAGGCAGGAAGTGCCTGGTCTTCTGCAATTCCCGTGAAGAAGCAGAGGCTGTGACCACAACCCTGCGGCAGTACTGTGAACTGAAGAAGGAACCGGACCGGTTCCTGATCCATCATGGAAACCTGTCCGCATCCCTGCGGCAGGGGGCAGAAGAGGAAATGCGGGATGAAGCTTCTGCTTTGACGACCGTGACAACAGCCACCCTGGAGCTTGGCATTGATATCGGAAAACTGGAGCGTGCCTTCCAGATCAACGCACCCTTTACCGTATCCTCCTTCCTGCAGCGCATGGGAAGAACCGGAAGAAGAAGTCTTCCTCCGGAAATGTGGTTTGTCATGCAGGAAGACCCGCACATGCCAAGGGACCTCATGCCGGACTGCATTCCCTGGTATCTGATCCAGGGCATTGCCCTGATCCAGCTTTACCGTGAAGAAAAGTGGGTGGAACCGCCGCGCCTGGACCGGCTTCCTTTCAGTCTGCTGTATCATCAGACCATGAGCACACTGGCCTCTTCCGGGGAAATGTCACCGGCACAGCTGGCATCCTCTGTTCTTTCTTTGTCCGTGTTCCACCGCATTACACAGGAAGACTACAAGGTGCTTTTAAGGCACCTTCTGGAAATTGATCATATTCAGAGAACGGAACAGGGCGGTCTGATTGTCGGTGTCGCCGGAGAGAGGATCACGAACAATTTCAGATTCTACGCGGTCTTCCAGGAAAATGAGGAATACACCGTCAGAAGCGAATCCCAGGAGATCGGCACATTGGTTGCCCCGCCCCCTGCAGGAGAAAAGATCGCCATTGCCGGACATACCTGGCTGGTGGATGAAGTGGACCGCAAGCGCCATGTTGTCTACTGCACGATGGTCAAGGGAAAGGTGCCTGCCTACTTCGGGGAGGTGGCAGGAGACATCAACACGAAGATCCTGGAACGCATGAAGAACCTGCTTGCGGAGTCTGAAAATACTACATACCCGTATCTCATGAAGAACGCAGCCGCAAGACTGACACAGGCAAGACACATGGCACAGGAGGCAGGACTGACACAGAAGCCGCTGGTATATCTGGGCGGCAATATGTGGGCCTTGTTTCCATGGCTTGGCACCTATGCCTTCCTTGCCATGGAACGCTTCCTGAAGCTGAAGTGCGGCGAACAGCTTGGCCTCAAGAGTCTGGATCCAAGAAGACCGTACTACATGATCTTCTCCATGGATGCCGGAGAACAGGATTTCTACCGCATCGCTGTACAGGAAGCGGAAAAGAATATCGATCCCATGGATCTTCTGTATCCAAAGGAGATACCGACATTTGACAAGTATGATGAATTCCTCCCGGATGAACTGCTGCGCAAAGGTTTTGCCATGGGCGTGCTGGATGTCAAGGGCATGCAGGAACGGGTGCTTTCCTGGAAGGAATACCTGCAGCAGAAGCTTGGCTCTGCAAAGGAAGATACACCGCTGGATCCGCACTGGTCCTGAGATAATTACTTTCAAACACGACTGTGAAAGATGCGGTCTCAAATGGAACTGAGGTATACTGGACGCAGAGGTAAAGAATCAGTGGAAAATACAAAAACATTTGAAACGGTGAAATCCGTCATTGACGAATGGGACCCGGAGGGATTGCTGAGGTTTGGGGCTCGTGCAGATGAATACGATAGTGAAAGCAGAAGCATAGCAGCATGTGTTCCGGAAAGCTCGGAAGAAATACTGGCACGACATATAGCGGGTATTATGAATTATAGTTTCTGTACATCGTTTGCCCGTATACAAGGTGTCGAAATCAATGAGGCAGACTTATACCACATGCACTATACGTCTGAAAATTGCCTGGCTATAGCCAAACGTATCAAGGAACGTGTGAAATAAACAATGGCATCAGTCACAGCGGCTGGTGCTTTCTTATGGAAGGACAGCTGATGGAGCTGAGCAGGATATGGAACCTGTTTTCCGTCATTTTTGCAAAGAAACTGCAATCCGTGTCATGATAAGGGTACAGGAGGCAATGCATGAGCACAAAAAATAATGACAAGGCAGTCATCATCGCATCACTGGCTGCAGCTGCCGCAGCCACAACCGCAGTCGCCGGCGTCATGGGCAAAGGCCCGGCAAAACAACTCAACACCACAGCACTGGAAACATTGAAGGGCAATGCTCCGGCATATCATCCGGAGAACCTTTCCCCCAAGCAGGATTCCCCGCTTGCCGGGAAGGCACTGTTCTTCCTTGGCTCTTCCGTAACAGAAGGAGCCAGATCCCTGCATGTGTCCATGGCGGACTATCTTGCAAGGGTGGACGGTGCCATTGTGACAAAGGACTGTGTCAGCGGCACAACCCTGACAGACACCGGCAAGGATTCCTATCTTTCCCGCATCCGGAAACATGGCGCACATGAACACTACGATGCTGTTATCATTCAGCTTTCCACCAACGATGCACAGCAGAAGCTTCCTCTTGGCACCATCGCTGAGACAAAGGATTCCAGCTTTGATGCAAAGACCATCCTTGGTTCCCTGGAAGAAATCATCCGCTATGCACAGAAAATGTGGCACTGTCCGGTATTCATCTATACCAGCCCGCACTTCAACAGCGATGCCTATGCTGAAATGGTAAAGGCAATGGGAAAGATCACAGCCAAGTGGGGTGTCACTGTGATTGATCTCTACAATGACAATGAGATCAATTCCATTACAAGAAACCAGAGAAAACTCTATATGGCAGATCCCATCCATCCGACACAGGCCGGATATCTGTTATGGCTGCTGCCGGCATTTGAAAAGGCTCTGGCAAGAATCTGAAAAAAGACTGTCCCTGATGAGGAACAGTCTGATGAAACAGAAGTTCAGTTCTGGAAGTCAAACTGCTGGCCTTTGATCAGATCAAAGGTCTTCAGTTCTTCACAGCCGAGATCTTCACGGTGCATGTCCACCGCCGAGATCCGGCTGTTTTCATATGTGGTGTAGTAGTAGATTCCCTGATCAAGGTTGCAGCAGGAGCTGTAGATCGTGTATTCATACTTGTCTTCACCAAGATGGCACAATCCCTTCTGCTGTTCCACGGAGCCAAGGATGTGGAAGAACTGGGATACCGCTGAGGATTCATCCTCGGCAGACAATGAATTCATCCTTGTAAAGGCCACCTTCACAAACCTTGAGGCAGAGGAAAGATCACCCGGCAGGCCGATGCCTCCCATGCCGCGGCTGTAGGCATGCAGGTCAAGGCCTTTGGCAAAGCGGCATTCTCCCTGGTCTGCGGTGAGATTACGATAGTCCGCAAGATGCATCATCTGCATGTCAAATGTGGGATTGTTGGTCATGACACCGACAGGGTCATCATAGACATGCAGTCCTGATGCAGTCTGCTCCACGACGATCTGTCTCTTCTTGTCACTCAGCATCCAGTGCAGAGGGTTGGGCGGAAGTTCCTTTGAAAAGGCTTCGTTTGTGACATTGATCCTTGCAAGAAGCTTCTCTGCTTCATCCACGTCAGCACACTGAGAGAGGATCCAGGGGATCATCTCAAAGGATGCGACATTGTCCTTGCCTTCCTTCGGTTCATTGAACACACAGTTGTCCGGGAAATTCAGCCCGGCCATGCCCAGGCCTTTCTCATTCATTCCGTCATAGAACAGAGGATAGCCGCCTACAACAAATGCCATGCCGATCAGGGCAGGGTGTTCCTTCAGTTCTTTTCCGTTCCGGAAGGAAAGCGGAAACTTCCTTGGCATGACAACAACCTGTTCATGATAGGAATACTCCAGATCCAGGTTGCGTCCGAAATAATGATCTTTTGAAAAATACGTCGCTGCAGTACACATGATTCATCACCTCCGATGATGCTTTGTCTAAGCTGATCATAGCACGCAATGAAAGCGGCGGCTGACGGGGCAAACGAAATTGTTTTAGAATGGTTCAGACATGGCAGAGGCTGATGTCTGAAAAGGAGACCTTATGATTAATATTCTTGTGGCGGAAGATGACCGGGAACTGAACCATATCATGTGCACCTACCTGGAGAAAAGCGGGTATGAAGCCAAAGGATGCACCAATCCCCTGGAGGCTTATGAGGTCATGCATCATCAGCCTGTGGATCTGATCATTTCGGATATCCTGATGCCGAAGGAAAACGGTTTTTCCTTTGCGGAAAAAGTACGTTCCGCCAATCCCTTGATCCCGATCCTTTTCATTACTGCCCTGGATGATCTTTCCAGCAAACAGAAGGGATTCTCTGCAGGGGTGGATGACTACATGGTCAAGCCGGTGGACATGGATGAGATGGTGCTCAGGGTCAAGGCACTGTTGAGAAGGGCACAGATTCAGAATGAGAATCAGCTTGTCATCGGCAATGTGACACTTGTGAAGGATGAGATGGCTGCCTATCTGAACGGTGCTGATACAGGCATTCTTCCAAGGGAGTTCAATGTCCTGTGGAAGCTGCTTTCCCATCCGAAGAAGATCTTCACACGGAGCGAACTCATGGATGAATACTGGAACATGGGCAATGATACGGGACTGCGTACGGTGGATGTGTATATTGCTAAGCTGCGCAAGGAATTTGCCGGTGCGGATGACTTTGAGATTATCACGGTGCAGGGCTTTGGATACAAGGCGGTGCTGAAATGAAGAAGAAAAGAAGTGAGGACGAAAGAGTCACAGCGCCTTTGATTTCCTGGCGCCTGATGCTGGTGTTATTGGCCATTCTGTTTGTGCTGGTCATTGCCCAGTTCTACATCGTCAAAGGACTCATGGGCCACATTCCGGCATTGATTGTCACGCTCACCAACTACATCTTCTGGACCTGTCTTGCCCTGACCATAGCTGTGGGCTACTTCTGGCGCTATGTGGTCAGCCGTCCCCTCAGACAGCTGACAAGCGGTGTCCGGCGCGTGGCATCCGGGGATTTCGATGTGCAGATCGCACCGGCAAAGAAGAAAAGCTCACGGAAGAATGAAGTGGATGTACTGGTGGATGACTTCAACAAGATGACAAGGGAATTACAGGAAAATGAAATGATGCGCAGCGATTTCATCTCCAATGTCTCTCATGAAATCAAGACACCGGTCGCCGTGATCCAGTCCTACAGCAAGGCTTTGAAAGATCCGGCGCTTCCCGAAGAGACCAGACAGCAGTACACCGATACCGTAATCAATGCCTCACAGATGCTCAATGTCATGGTCACAAACCTCCTCAAGCTCAACAAGCTGGAACACCAGGAAATCTCTCCGGCTCCAAGGCCGTACCAGCTT
>OMUX01000333.1 GCA_900314345.1 uncultured Erysipelotrichaceae bacterium
ATGGTGCACCAGACAGGACTTGAACCTGCACGGGTCTCCCCATACGCCCCTCAAGCGTACGTGTCTGCCATTCCACCACTGGTGCATGCTTTAGTATTGTATGCAAGGTTAACAGTTCTGTCAAAGGTTTTTTCGCATCGTTGAGCCAGGGCACTGGATGAAAAACCGGTGAAATGAATCCCGGACATCTATCATGCATGACAAACCAGCAGATATAATGACTCCATGCAGAAGAAAATCATGTGCGCATGCCTTGTTACGGTGCTGTGTCTTTCAGGGTGTGTGACATCTCCCGATCCTGTTGTTTCCAGAGAACCTGAATCCTATGCATCATGGGACCCGGGCATTCTTTACAGTGATTATTACTACATGATTGATCTCGACAGCAGACAGGTGCTGCTGGATCAGGGCAGTGAGGAACAGATGTATCCTGCATCACTGACCAAGATGATGACGGCGATCCTTGCCATAGAGAATATTCCGGATCCGGAGAATACCATCATCACCATTACGGATGAAATGCTTGCCGGGCTGGTTGAGGCGGATGCCTCGACTGCCGGCTTCATCGTCGGCGATGAAGTGACGGCCATGGACTGCATCTATGCGGACATGCTGCCAAGCGGTGCCGATGGTTCGAGAGCCCTTGCCTTCTATATCAGCGGCGGGGAAGAGGGCTATGTGCAGCTGATGAATGAGAAGGCACAGGAACTGGGCATGAACAGCACGCACTTCGCCAATATCACCGGTCTTCATGATGACAGGCATTACAGTACGTGCAGGGACATGGCACTGCTGCTGGAATACTGCATGCAGAACAGTACGTTCATGAAGGTCATGACCACGGACCACTATGCAACAGAACCGATCCTTGGTTATTACAAGGGTCTTGGCATGGACAATGCCGTGCTGAAGTACATCAACCAGGAAGAACCTTATTATAAATACAGCTTCCTGTGTGAAGGCTTCATCGGCGGCAAGTCCGGCTTTACGGATGAAGCGGAGTATACGCTGGCATCCACGGCAAGGATCAACGGCAGGAACCTTCTCATGGTGAATGCCCATGCCTACAAGGAGCCGCATTATCCGGCATCCATTGAAGATGCTGTGATCACCTACGATGCCTTCCGCAATACATTCGGGTGGAAGGAAGCAGTCAGTGAAGGAAGTTCCTGGGGAAGTGTGAAGGTCAGGAACACCAATCAGGGAAGTGTCGAAGCAGTGGCTGAGGGATCCCTTTCCGGGGATCTTCCTGCAGAAGAGAACGTTCATTACGTTGTTGATCTTCCTGCATCCATTGATGCCCCGGTGGAACAGGGGCAGGTGCTTGGAACACTGCATGTGTATGTGTATGACAAAGAGCTTGGCAGTGTGCAGCTGCTTGCATCAGAGGGAAGAGAGAAGAACATCACCGGTGTCATTGAGACCGCAATTGCGGAACATCCATGGATTCCGGTATCCATGCTTGTGCTTGCGTGTATCCTGCTGATCATGGCTGTAAGGGCTCTCATCATTGACAGAGCCCGCTAGAATGCCGTTTCTGTTGCGCAGATGCGATTTGCATCCTATAATAAGGACCGTTTCGAGGATGAGTGAATATGGACTATCAGAAGATTATAAACATTGCGGTCATTGCTCACGTTGACGCCGGTAAATCCACACTGGTCAACGCTTTTCTGAAGCAGAGCCATGTATTCAAGGACAACGAGAAGGTTGTCGACTGCATTATGGACAGCAACGCGCTGGAAAGAGAGCGCGGCATTACCATTTATTCCAAGAACTGCTCCGTACAGTACAAGGACTATAAGATCAACATCGTGGATACACCAGGGCACGCTGATTTCTCATCCGAGGTTGAGCGTATCATCAAGACGGTTGATACTGTCATCCTTCTGGTAGACTCCGCAGAAGGACCGATGCCGCAGACACGTTTCGTTCTGCAGAAGTCGCTGGAGATCGGTCTGCGTCCGATCCTGCTCATCAACAAGATGGACAAGCCGGATGCCCGTGCAAATGAGGTCATTGATGAAGTCTATGACCTGTTCCTGGAGCTGAATGCGACAGATGATCAGCTGGATTTCCCGATCCTGTATGGCGTGGCACGTGATGGTGTTGTGCGCTATGACTGGGAGAAGGATACCAACAACGATATCGTCCCGCTGTTTGAGACCATCCTTCAGCATACACAGTCCTATCCGGACCTGACCGCAGAGCCGGTGCAGATGCAGGTATGTGCCCTTGCCTATGATGACTATATCGGAAGACTTGGCATCGGCCGTATCTACAAGGGAACCCTCAAGGGTGCCGCGGACTATGAGGTATGCAATGCCGATGGCAGGACAAGACACGGAAAGACAAACCAGCTCTTTGTCTACAAGGGACTTTCCAGAATCAATGTTCCGGAAGCACAGTGCGGTGAGATTGTCATGATCTCCGGCATCCCGGACATCATGATCGGTGATACACTCTGCCCGGCAGGCCAGCCTGACCCGCTGCCGCAGATCAAGATCGAGGAGCCGACACTGTCCATGAACTTCATGGTCAATGATTCCCCGTTTGCCGGCAAGACCGGAAAGTATGTCACTTCCCGTAATATCCGTGAGCGTCTGGAGAAGGAACTGGAAGTCAACGTCGGTCTCAAGGTTGAGGAAACAGATTCCACCGATACCTTCAAGGTATCCGGACGTGGTGAACTTCATCTGACGATCCTTCTGGAACAGATGAGACGTGAAGGCTATGAAGTTGCCGTATCAAGACCGGAAGTCATCCTGAAGAAAGTTGACGGTGTTACCTGCGAACCGGTTGAGGAAGTTGTCATTGACGTACCGACGGAATACAGCGGTACGGTCATCAGCGCCCTGAACAAGAGAAAGGGTCTTCTCAATGACATGGAGGATGTCGGCACCTATACCCGCATCACATACTCTGTTCCGACAAGAGGCCTCATCGGCTATCGTTCCGAGTTCATCAACTCCACCCATGGTGAAGGCACCATGGTGCAGAGACTTGCAGGCTATGAGCCATGGAAGGGAGATATCCCGCAGCGTGAAAACGGTGCCCTCATCTCCACGGAGACAGGCTCTGCCATGACGTATGCCCTCTGGAACATCCAGGAAAGAGGACAGCTGTTCATCGGTGCCCAGACGCCTGTGTATGAAGGCATGATCATCGGTGTCTCTGCCAAGAACATGGACATGACGGTCAACCCGATCAAGAACAAGCACATGACAGCTGTCCGTTCCACCGGAAATGATGAAGCCATGAAGCTGGTACCGCCGCGTGTTCTGACACTGGAATCCGCCATTGAATTCATCAATGACGATGAACTGGTTGAGATCACACCGACAGACATCCGCATCCGCAAGAAGTACCTGTCTGCCATCGACCGCAGAAGACATATGCGTGAGCTTGGCAAGCTGGATCAGGAAGAAGCAGACTGAATATCCAAGGAAAGAGGCTGAAACAAACCTCTTTTCTTTATCCCCCCGTGGCAGGGGTCTTTCCTCCCTCTGCCACTCTTTCATGGTTTCTGTGAATGTCATATGATGCAGATATGGGGCAGTGATGCCTTCCATGAGGGAAAGGGGAAAATGATATGAAACGACTTGCAGGAATTGTACTGTGCTGTTTTCTGACATGCAGTCTGATCGGCTGTGCCGCAAAGACCTATGAGGATTACTACAACGAAGCACTCAAGGATATTGAAGCAGAGAAATACGAAGAGGCTGTCACTGCACTGAACAAGGCGATTGAGCTTGACGGTACACAGGCAGATGCTTACCGGAAGCTTGCAGAAGTATACGGAAGTGAAGGGGATACGGAGAATCAGATTGCGGCATACCAGAGCCTGATGGAAGCCTTCCCGGATGACACCGATGTCTATGGTGAACTGGCTGATGTCTATGAAGCACAGGGTGATACCGAAAATCTTGTGAAGACATATGAAACATGGTCTGACAAGGATTCCTCCAATACGGAAGTCCTGGACAAGCTTGCACAATTGTATGAGGAAACAGGCGATACTGACAAGGCGATTGCAGCGTATCAGAAGAAGCTGGAAGCATCTCCGGATACGGATACCTACCTGAAGCTTTCTGATCTTCTGGTACAGGCTGGCAGGAATGATGAAGCTTTGACACTCCTGGGTGATGCGGCGGATGAGACAGGGGATTCGATCCTTGAATCTGCGTTTGAAGATCTGATAGATCCGTTTGCCCTGATCGGCCAGACATTTGATCTTAGCCTGGACATCATGCCGATGTATGAAACATTCGCTGCGTGGAAGCCGGAATGCGCCACAAACGAAATGCAGCTGAACGATCTGAATCTGTATGGATGTGATGTGATGGATACGATTAACGACGGGAATCACTATTACTACTTCCCGACCAGTGATGACAACATCAGGGCAAGACTTGCAAGGATCGGAGATATTTCTGCTCCGGGAGACCCGGATATCAAGGCACAGCTGCTTTTCCGCAATACGAAAAGAAGAATCACCATTTCCGGCTACCCGGACAATCATCCGGATGGCGGACTTGGTCTGAGCTATTACTACAATGATCCCAACTGGACCTATGTTGTAGAAGCCGGCACGGATGCCGACAGTATCATCGATATTGACATGGACAGTGATTACAAGGTGATTTCTGTTGCCGTGGAAGATCCGAATACACCCGCAGGCGAAGATGCATATCCCATCACGGATCCGGATACTGTCAAGGATGCATTCATGAGGTCGCGTGCAGATCTTCAGAACATGGTGGACTTCAACAGAAAGTACTGTCAGATGACGGGCATTGACTTCGACAGCCACGTGAATCTGGAAGAACTTGGGAGAATGTTCTATACAACACTGAAGTGAAGCAGGCTGAAATCAGTTTTCCGACAGTTCCTTCCTGATCATTGCCATGTCATGATTCACATCAAACCATGCACTGAAGGCATGGCAGAGCTGAGGATCATGAATGGAGATGATCTGGCTGCAGTTCCAGTTGGGAAGGATCATGAGTTCTCCGGTACTGAACAGGACAAAGGTCCAGTTTCCCGGAAGATGATCCTGTGCATCCTGGAGCAGCAGGATATCATCAGCAGATTCTGCTTTATGACAAAGCTTAGCGGCATCCAATGGATCAATACTGATCCGGATGCCGTTTTCCATGACGGAATGATCCTGTATGAATCCCTGCATTGCAGAGGAGGAATTCAGAAATACACTCTGCATCTTCTGAAACTCAGAAAGATAGGATGCCAGCAGTTCATGAAGCTCCGGCTGTGCATAACGGCGGATCATTTCTGCATCGCAGACCTTGAACATGCAAAGACCTCTTTCCGCCATGCGGTTCATCTTTCCTGAGCCGGAATTATCATCAAACCTATGGTACAGGGAACCAAGGAATTCCTGCAGGGATGCATATTCCTCCAGGTATTCATATGGCTGTGCTGTCAGCTTGGCAAAGAAGCTGCGGTATTCCTTGACAATCCCCTTCTGTTTTACCGATTCACCTTTGTCACAGGAGAAATTCATCAAAAAGACAGCAGTATCCGTTATGGCAAAGTAAGGAAATGGGGTGCCTTCCTCTGTGGCATCACGGTGAATGCACTGCACGATCCTTGAGAAATCCCGGATATGGTACAGACCGAACAGGAAGCTGAACAAAAGCTCCAGCTGCTGGTCCGTCTTTTCCTGTTCGTTGAAATCAATTGCGACCAGGATCCTGATGCTGTGCGGGTTCTGCATGGAATCGAGCAGCTTCGGGATATCTGTCTCCATCCAGATCTTCGTGAAGAAGCGCAGCGGAATATACAGGCAGATGTCAGCATCGTTTTTATCAGACTGTGAAAGAATGATCCGTTTCAGATCACGGATCACTGTATTCTGATTCTTTACACCGTGGACAGTCCTGCCGGTATTGCCTTCCGCTGATGAGAGCCGCTTCATCCAGCTGTCCACCAGTTCGTACTGCTGGAAATCATTCCCGTATTTCCGTGCGCCATATTCCTCGAGCAGCTGCTGTGTGAGCCCAGGTGTCAGCTTGAACTGTGAGAGAATCCTGGCATACTGTTCGATGGTGCCAGGTCTCCTGCCGCTCAGGATCTGATAGAACGAGGAACGGTCAATGGAGGAATCATGGATCAGCTTGTTCCTGGATATTCCCTGCTGCTCTATGACTTTTGTTAACAAACCTGCTGTATTCGTCATTTCATGCCTTCTGAAATCATTGCCTTGATCATAGCAAATAATCCGGGGCGCAGAAAAGCATGCCGCACTGCACTTGCCGGATAAAACAGAAAAAGGGTTCTTCCGAACCCTCAACAAAGTCAGTATAGCAGATAAAAAAAGAAAAGTAAGGGCTATTATTCATGTACAGAAATGGTTATAAAGAGGGTGTAAAGAGAAGCAGTACCCGACAAGATAAAGGAAAAAAGGTGAACTCACCGGGAGGTGCCCGCATGGGAGACGGAATTCACTCAGGCAGTGCCATCTGAATCACAGATGAGCCTGCGGATCAAGCAAGCTTCAAGTCTGTTCTTCAAGGAAAAGTGATCCAGCAGCTGTAATAAAAACGACTGTATCAGAAGGAAAAAGGGAAGAAATGAGGACGGTAAATGATTGCCGGACAAGTATTCCTGAATATGAAGAAGAATCCGTAATAAAGCATCAGATATCAATAATGGAACAAAGAACGAGACAAAAGGATTCATGGATCGTCTGACGAAGGACACAAAGAACTGAAGAACGGACCATAGAAACAGGAGAACCTGCAGGAAATGCGGGTTCTCTGTTTGTATCATGGCAGGACAGCATCTGACATGTTACAATTGTCACAAGCAGGGAGGGGTGTACTGTGAAGGCTGCGTTGTTTCTGGCGGAAGGCTTTGAAGACTGTGAAGCAATGATCACTGTGGACATGCTGAGAAGAGGCAGGGTGGAGATCGATACCGTATCGATCACAGACGATCCTCTTGTGAAGAGTTCCCATGGTGTGAGGATGTATGCTGATCATTGCTGGAAGGATATTGATCCAGAGAATTATGATGTGCTGATCCTGCCGGGCGGAAAGCTTGGCACGGCAAACCTGGAAGCCTTTGAACCAGTGAAGGAAGCATTAAGAAAGCACTATGATGCAGGAAAGCTCACCTGCGCCATTTGTGCAGCGCCTTCCATCCTCGGCCATATGGGCATTCTGAAGGGGAGAAAGTATACCTGCTTCCCGTCCTTCAATGCAGACTATGGCGGAGCATACCAGATGGAGCTTGCGGTCACAGACGGCAATGTAATCACCGGCAGGGGCATGGGCGCCACCATTGAGTTTGCAAGGCAGATCCTGATGAAGCTCGTTGATCCGGATATGCTCAGACATGTGGAATACGGCATGCAGTATGAACACAGCTTCCGCGAGATGAAGGAAGCACAGTAACAAACAGGCAGGAGAGGAACAGTTTATGGCTAACAACATGTTTTCCCACGAGGCGAGAGTCTTCAAGTTCGATGTACTGGTAGACATCTGCCGCAAGGGCTTTGAGAAACCGGTGAATGAGGATGAAATCCAGGCTGATGCAAGGAAGCTTGTATCCATGGACACACCGCGTGTACGCTGCTGCGTATACAAGGAAAGGGAAGTCCTGAGACAGAGAGTCCGTCTTGCCATGGGCAAGATGGCCAACGATGAACGTGAATACAAGCCGACGCAGATCGTGCAGGTCATTGATGCGGCATGTGATGGATGTACGATCAAGAAGATCCGTGTGACAGATAACTGCCGCAGCTGCATGGCCAAGGCATGTGTCGCTGCGTGCCGCTTCGGGGCAATGCACATCGGAACAGAGCGTTCCGAGATCGACTACAGCAAGTGCAAGGAGTGCGGTGCCTGTGCAAGAGCCTGCCCGTACAATGCCATTGTCATCACGGAGCGTCCCTGCTATGCACACTGCCCGGTACAGGCCATCAGCTGGGATTCCCATGGTCTTGCCAAGATTGATGAAACCAAGTGCATCAACTGCGGCCAGTGCGAAGGTGCATGTCCGTTCGGTGCAGTTGAGGACATGAGCTGGATCCTGCCGGTGGTGAATGATATCCGCGAAGGCAAGGATGTCTATGCCATTGTCGCCCCTTCCATCCAGGGTCAGTTTGATGACTGCACGCTGCCGCAGATCATGAAGTCCGTTGAGATGATCGGCTTCAAGGAATGCATTGAAGTGGCTGTCGGTGCGGATGCCGTGGCAGATGTGGAATACAAGGAACTCAGGGAACACAAGGAAGCCGGCAAGGTTCTGACAACCTCCTGCTGCCCGGCGTTCGTCAATATGCTGAAGATCCACTTCCCGCAGCAGTACAAGGAGAACAAGTCCTCCACGATGTCGCCGATGCTGGCAACGGCTGCCAAGGTGAAGGCAGAGCATCCGGATGCTAAGATTGCCTTCATCGGACCGTGCATCTGCAAGAAGCAGGAAGTACAGGATGCGGAAAGCGCATGCGACTATGCCCTGACCTATGAAGAGCTTGCTGCGATGATGATCGGCAAGGGCATCAACCCGAGCGATGCGGTTCCGGATAAGAAGAACATTCCTTCCAACTACGGAAGAAACTTCGCACACAGCGGAGGTGTTGCCGCAGCGGTCATGGAAGCTGCCAAGGAACAGGGCGATGGTCCGTATACGGCAGTCAATGCCAACGGTGCATTTGAGTGCAAGAAGCAGATTCAGCTCCTGAAGTTCGGCAAGCTGAATGCGGACATCCTGGAAGGCATGTGCTGTGAAGGCGGCTGTATCAACGGTCCTGCAGGCATTGCCGAGGCAAATCTGGTCAGGGGACGCATGGCCAAGGAGAACATCCCGAACAGTGCCAAGCAGATCCGTCAGTCCCTGGATGAGTTTGAAATGAGGGGCTTTGACATCAGTCTCCACAACAAGGACAAGGCGTGAGAAACAGACAGAGTCAGCGCAGATGCCGGCTCTGTTTTTGGATTCTGAGCTCGTTTTCAGTGTAGAATGAATTCATGGACACTGCTGTAGACCCAAGAACATTGCGCTGGATCAACCGGCCTGCGCTTTATACCGTGGATGAGGATTCCGTGCTGCTGGAGACAACACCGCATACGGGATTCCATTCCCTGACATTCAATGAGATCTGTGCCAACGGGCTGGTGCTGGAGCCGATGACCGGCTTCAGCTTCAGTGCAAGGATGCGCTATCACTTTGAAGGTCCGGAGAATGAATGCGGCATTTTCCTGCAGGAGAATGCCGGGCACTGGATGAAAGGCGGCATCCAGGACAGACGCGAGAATCTGAAACTGTCCTGCATGGTCTATGACAATGGCTATGGGGATGAAGCACTGCGGGAGATCGGCAGTGCCGTGAAGGAGATGAGCCTGCGGGTTCTTTACTGGAACGGGAATGTCAGATTCCAGTACAGCTTCGGAGGAGAACAGTACAGCGACATGCGCTGGATGCACTTCGCAGACAGCAGTGTTGCGGTGACTCCGGGCATCTTTGCATGTTCGCCAGGCAGTGATGTGTTTGACTGCCGGTTTACGGATCTCTGTCTTCAGAAGATATGAAAGAGGAATGAGAATATGAGCGCTGCAGAAAGACTTGCATCATACTGCCGGATCGATACCCAGTCGGATCCTGCATCGGGAACACATCCTTCATCAAAGAAGGAATTTGATCTTGCCGATGTGCTGGTAAAGCAGTTAAAGGAACTGGGCCTGGAAGATGCCGTGCTGGATGAGCATTGCTATATCTATGCACATCTGGAAAGCAATCTGGATCATGAGACAAAGACCGTGGGCTTCATTGCTCACATGGATACCGCACCGGACTTTTCCGGAACCGGTGTGAATCCCAGGATCATCAAGGATTATGACGGTGAGGATATTGTTCTCAAGGAAGGTGTTGTCACAAAGGTATCGGATTTCCCTTACATGAAGACATTAAAGGGAAAGACGCTGATGGTCACGGATGGCAATACCCTGTTAGGTGCGGATGACAAGGCAGGCATCACAGCCATCATGGAGGCACTTGTCTACTGGAAGGAACATCCGGAGGCGAAGCATGGCAGGATTGCCGTTGCCTTTACACCGGATGAGGAGATCGGGGAAGGGCCGATGTTCTTTGATGTGAAGCAGCTCGGCGCGGACCTTGCCTATACGATGGACGGAGATGCGGTGCATGTGATGAGTGATGAGACCTTCAATGCTGCATCTGCCGAAATCAAGGCAAAGGGTTTCAGCATCCACCCGGGGGAAGCCAAGGACCGTATGATCAATGCGGCGGCTGCCTGCTGTGATTTCCAGGCATCCCTGCCGGAGGCCATGACACCGGAACATACGGAAGGAAAAGAAGGCTTCATCCATCTGATTTCCTTTGAAGGCAATACGGAAGAAGCACACATGGGCTACATCCTGCGCGACCATGATGCAGGAAAGCTGGAAGAGAAGAAGCAGCTGATGCAGGATCTTGTGTCCTATATCAACCGGAAGTACGGGGAAGGAACGCTGTCCATTGAGATCAAGGACAGCTATCACAACATGAAGGAAGTACTCAAGGATCATCCGGAGGTTTCCGGTATTGCCTGGAAGGCAATCGAGGACTGCGGGCTCGTGCCTGAGAATGTTCCGATCAGAGGCGGGACAGATGGTTCCCAGATCAGTTTCATGGGACTGCCCTGCCCGAATCTTGGAACCGGCGGAGGCAACTTCCATGGACGCTATGAGTACTGTGTGATGGAAGAACTGGAAACAGCCGTCAAGGTCATCATCAGGATTGCGGAACTGGTCAGTCAGGAGGCATAAATCATGATCTGCACATGCACGATGAATCCGTCGCTGGATTATTTCATGGAGTATGACAAGCCGCTGAAGGCAGGAGCGCTGAACCGCAGCCAGCTGGAATACTATGAAGCCGGAGGCAAGGGCATCAATGTGTCCATTGTCCTCAACAACCTGCAGATTCCAAGCAGGGCAACCGGATTCCTTGGCGGATTCACAAAGGATTTCTTCATCAGGCTTCTGCAGAAGTATACCTATGTACAGCCGAACTTCACTTATATTGAAGGCCATACCAGGATCAATGTGAAGCTGTCCGACGGTGCATCTTCCACGGACCTCAATGCGGCAGGCCCTTACATCACCTATGAAGACATGGCAAACCTGCGGGAGAAGGTCAGACGTCTGGATGAAGGCGACTACTTCGTGCTGGCCGGAAACTGCCCGCAGTATCTGAGCGATGAGATTGTGGCCATGTTAAAGGAAGCGATCAATGACGGCGTGAAGGTATGTCTGGATACCAACGGCGACATTGTGGAACGTGTTCTTGAAGATCATCCCTTCCTGGTCAAGACAACAACCGGTGAGATGCAGGACTACTATGGAAAGCCATGTGATCCCGCAAAGGACGCAAAGGAAATCCATGAAAGAGGTGCCCGGGCTGTCATGATCATGAACAGCGACTGCAGCAGTGCTGTGCTGGCCTGTGATGATGGTGTCTATAAAGCGGAGATCATGCATGAGGAGAAGACACTGACAACCTTCGGCAGCGGGGATGCTCTGACGGCTGGCTATCTGATGAACTATCTCAGAAGCAGGAACTGCGTGGACAGCTTCCGTTTTGCAAGCTGCTGCTCTTCGGCAACAGCGTATTCCAAGGGTCTTGCGACCAGGGAGAAGATCGAAAGCTTCTATGACAAGGCGGTTGTGAAGAAGCTGGACTGAGGGTTTTCCGGTTGAAGGCATCTGGTGTTTCTGCTAGCATTATGCAGAAACATGAGGCGTGAAATGATGAAGAAAAGGATTCTGACAGTCCTTGCCTGCGGTCTGCTGTTAAGCGGCTGCACCAAGGCAAGCGATATTGCAAAACAGGCTGGCGAGGAGACGGAAACAGCCGAACCGGTGACACTGACAATCACCAATCCGGTGGATCTTGTGGTGCTGGAGGAACATCCGGACATGTCCGGATACCAGTGGCTGGATGACAGCGATCCTGCATTTGAAAGGATTTCCCTCAAGGAATCCATCCGCATGTACAAGGAAGGCGGCAGCGGCATTGTCTACTATGGCAGGGCAAACTGCCCATGGTGCCAGAGGGCCGTTCCTGTGCTGAATGAAGCCGCAAAGGAAGAAGGCATCACGGTGTACTATGTGGATGTTGACAGTGCCATGGACAATGAAGGCGTGATCCTCTTGAACTCAGAAGAAGGACGTGAGGTCTACGATGATCTTGTTTCCTGCATCGTCTCTACATTCACGCAGAAGGATGAGGAAGGCAATCCATCCTTCCAGATCCCGCTTGTGATCTCCGTGAAGAACGGCGAGATCCAGGGATCACATCTCTCCCTGGTGGATGATTTCACCCTGACGGATGCCAGTGCACAGATGGATGAGGTTCAGCATGATGAACTCAAGGCTATCTATGAAGATCTGATGGAGAAAGCAGCGGACTGAAACCCGCTGTTTTTTTACGGAAATGAGGTGCCGAATGAGACTATAATTTCTGCAGGGTATATGTTCTGGTTCGGCAGGAATAAAAACAGGGTGGAAGGCAAGGTCGTGGACCTTGTGGAGGAGCGTACGATTGATGCAAGCTCCTTCAACAATTACGTGCCTTCCATTGTATACGGGATCTACCGGCATCGTTCTCACATCCGGGTGGGAAACTGCGATCTGCGGCTCGGCATGAATGATGAGCTTTACTATGCCGGCAATATCGGCTACCGCATCGAACCGCCGTACCGCGGGCATGGCTATGCCTGTGAAGCCTGCAGGATCCTTCTGGATCTTGCCAGACAGAAAGGCATGCAGGAAATCATCATCACCTTTTCTCCTGACAAAATCACAATCCTGAAGACA
>OMUX01000252.1 GCA_900314345.1 uncultured Erysipelotrichaceae bacterium
CCGAACATAAAGTGATCATGTATCACGAAAAGAGGGAAAGAAAACAGATATGAACACAAAGAAGTTTATCGCATCCGTACTGACCGTCGTCATGCTTGCAGGCTGTGGATCCAGCTCCGCAGCAGCATCTTCCGCAGCTCCTGCCGCATCCACTGAGGCAGCAGCTTCCACAGAGGCCGCAGCTTCCACAGAAGCAGCCGCTCCGGCAGCTTCCGTCTCCGGCACCGTTACAGCAGCAGGTTCCTCTGCACTGCAGCCGCTGGCTGACAAGGCAGCCAAGATGTTCATGGATGCCAACCCTGATGTCGATGTTTCCGTCGCAGCTGGCGGCTCCGGCAATGGTCTGAAGCAGGTCGCTGATGGTTCCGTTGATATCGGCAACTCCGATGTCTTTGCCGAAGAGAAGCTGGACGCTGATGTCGCAGCCAAGCTTGTTGACCACCAGGTATGCATCAACGTCATGGGCGCTGTTGTAAACAAGGATCTGGGTGTTACCAATCTCTCCACGGATGATCTGATCGGCATCTTCACCGGCAAGATCACAAACTGGAGCGAGGTCGGCGGACCTGACCAGGAGATCATGCTCTTCACAAGACCGGAAGGTTCCGGCACACGCGCAACCTTCGAGAAGTATGCCATGAACGGTGAGTCCGAGATCGCATCCAACGAGGATGATGACTCCGGCACACTGGCAGCCAACATTGCCCAGAACGTCAACGGCATCGGCTACATCTCCTATGCAAACATCGTCAACGATGACAACCTCGTGCTCCTTGGCATCGATGGTGTTGATGCAACACTGGAGAATGCATACAACGGAACATACAAGGTATGGTGCTATGAGCACATGTACACAAACGGCGAAGGCTCTGATGCAGCACAGGCATTCATCAACTACATGACAAGCGCTGACTTCGAACCGGAAATCGAAGCTATGGGCTATGGCGCAGCTTCCAAGCTGAACGACGCTGCCAAGGCTACACACGCTGAGTAATCCAAAGGACAATTCAAACCGTTAACAGTAAGGGCAGACTTGTGCTGCCCTTATTGCCTCCAAGGAGAAAAACAATGACAGATAACACAGAAGAAAGGGCACTGCAGGTAAGATCCAGCATCAGATCCGACAGGAACTGGAAGAGAACCTATACCATCTGCGGTGCAGCCATCATTGCCCTGACCGTCATCATCGGCATCTTCCTGATCTACCGCGGCAGTGAATCCTTCACCAAGGGCGGACACAGCGTCTTCGAATTCCTGTTCAGCTCCGAATGGAAGCCTCTGGACTCTCCGGGCAAGTTCGGGGGACAGATCGGCTCTGCCATCTATATCTGGGGCACGATCATCACCTGTGCACTTGGTCTGCTGATTGCACTTCCGTTCTCACTGGGCGCAGCCATCTTCCTGACAGAGATCCAGCCGAAGCTTGGCAAGAGCCTGTTCCGTCCGGCTGTTGAGATCTACGTCGGCATCCCGTCCGTTGTCTATGGCTGGGTCGGCATGACCGTTCTGGTTCCCTGGATCAGGGATACCTTCCACGCCTCCAAGGGCGGCTATTCCGTCCTTGCGGCAGCCATTGTCCTTGCCGTCATGATCTTCCCGACCATCACCACCGTATCCGCCGATGCCATCAACAGCGTCTCCAATGATTACAGAGAGGCAGCCTATGGCCTTGGCTCCACCAAGTGGCAGTGCATTCACAAGGTTGTGATCCCAGCAGCCAGAAGCGGCATCTTCGTCGGCGTCATCCTGGGTCTTGCAAGAGCGCTGGGTGAAGCACTGGCAGTGGCCATGGTCATCGGCAAGATGAGAGCTTTCCCGTCGGATCTTCTTTCACCGACCATCTCACTGACCACAACGATTGCCTCCGATATGGGCAACACCTCCAACGGCGGTGAATACAACCTGGCTTTGTGGTCCATGGCATTGTTGTTGTTCATTATCTCAATGCTGCTGATCTTCCTGATCCACCATATTTCAAAGAAGGGGGCTGAGAACGCATGACAACCTTTGAACAGAATACAGAGCTGCATCAGCGCGCCTTTGCGAGTGCAAGAAGAACAAACAAGATCATGACCGGCGTACTGTATGCCGTAGGATACTTCGTGCTCCTCTTCCTGATCGTTCTGACCGGGCATATCATCATCAGTGGTCTCAAGGACTTCTATCCCGAACTGCTTTCCACCGGGGATGATGGCATCCTGAACCAGCTGTTCAATACCGTATATCTGGTCTTCTGGTCATTGCTCATCTCCGTGCCGCTTGGCATCGGTGCCGGCGTCTACCTGGCGGAGTATGCAAAGCCAGGCAAATTCCTGGACTTCCTGCAGATCTCCATCCAGGCACTCTCTTCGCTTCCTTCCATCATCATCGGCTTGTTCGGCTACCTGGTATTCATCCTGATGACAGGCATGCGCTGGAACCTGTTTGCCGGAGCACTGGCCGTATCCATCATGTGCCTGCCGTTAATCACAACGGAGACAGACCAGGCCATCCGTGCACTTCCCAGAGGCTATTCCGAAGGCTCCCTGGCACTTGGCGCAACCCATGCCCAGACCATCCGCAAGGTATTGATTCCTGCGGCCATGCCGCAGATCCTGACCGGTGTCATCATGGCAGCCGGAAGAGGCTTCGGTGAAGCTGCTGCACTGCTTTATACCGCAGGACAGTCCACCAACATCTCCTGGACCAACTGGAACCTGACAAGCTCCCGCTGCCCGCTGAACCCGTTCCGTCCTGGTGAAACACTGGCACTCCATATCTGGGGCATGCGCACCATCGGCACGGTCAATCCTCATTCCACCGAGATTGCAAGCTTCTGCTCCGCCATCCTTGTCATCATGACATTCATCTTCTCCCTTGTCACAAGACGTATCTCCGACAATCTGGTGAAGAAGAACACCGGCGGTAAATAATTCCAGTTACAATTCATATCTGTGCAGGACGGCTGAAACATGCCGTCTTTTTTGCGTTGACTCAAACAAAAAGGGGATGCAGCATCTGCTGCATCCCGAAGGGAAAACTATTCCTCGGGCAATCTGATTAAGCCTTGGCGCTTGGCTTGACACCAGTCACGGCGTAGGTGACCCACTGGGCAATGTTCACGGCATGATCACCGATCTTCTCGTAGTACTTGGCTACCATGACCAGATTGACGGCATACTCACCGTTTGCCTTGTCTTCTGTGATCATGTCCACGATTTCGTTTCTTGTCCTGACAAACAGTTCATCCACGGAGTCATCGCTCTTGATGACCTGATGGGCAATCATGACATCCTGACGCACAAAGGCATCAATGGCACGGCTGACCATGGAGCTTGTCTCCACAGCCATGCGGGAAAGACTTGCTGTGCCGGGTTTTCCGTCCATGAAGGTGATCACATCGCACATATCTCCGCCGATGACACAGATCCGGTTCATGTCCGTGATCATCTTCAGGGCAGCCGATACTGCCCGAAGATCCTGGGCAAATGGCTGCTGGGTGAGCAGAAGCTTCATGCACAGGGATTCAATGGTTCTGCCTTTCTCCTGTGCCTCATCCTGCAGGGCGATGCCTTCCTTTGCGGCTTCACTGTTTCCTTCCATGAGCGCCTTGTCAGCCAGGCTGATGACCTTCTCACACAGAGCACCCATTTCAATGAGCTCTGTATTGAGCTCCCTTAAACCACTGTCCAATACTGATCTTGCCATACGTATTAACCGAACCTTCCTGTAATGTAGTCGTTGGTACGCTTGTCCTTCGGCTGGGAGAACAATGTCTCTGTCTTGTCGCATTCCACCAGTTCACCCAATAAGAAGAATGCCGTGCGGTCAGAGATTCTGACTGCCTGCTGCATGTTATGGGTGACGATGACAATCGTATAGTCCTTCTTTAACTGAATGGCCAGTTCCTCGATCTTGCCTGTGGCAATCGGATCCAATGCACTGGTAGGTTCATCCATCAGGAGGATCTCGGGATGCACGGCCAGGGCTCTCGCAATGCAGAGACGCTGCTGCTGACCACCGGAAAGACCCAGTGCAGGCTTGTTGAGACGATCCTTGAGTTCGTCCCAGATCGCCGCACCTCTCAATGCTTCCTCAACGATTTCATTGAGTCTTGCCTTGTTCTTCTCCCCCTGGATTCGCGGCCCGTAGGCAACGTTGTCATAGATGGACATCGGGAAGACGTTTGCCTTCTGGAACACCATGCCAACCCGCATGCGCAGCTCGGCAGGCTCCATGTCCTTGTTGATGTCCTTGCCGTCCAGAAGGATTGTGCCGTTGATGCGGCAGCCTTCCACAAGATCATTCATCCGGTTCAAGGTACGCAGGAATGTGGACTTGCCGCAGCCGCTGGGTCCGATGAAGGAAGTGATCTCATGTTCGTTGATATCGATGTTGATATGATGCAAGGCCTGGAAATCTCCGTACCAGAGATTCAGGTCTTTGACGCTGATTTTTGACATAGTTCCATCCTTTCGGAATTATTATGAAACTCCGGTGTTAAGCGATAAGGCAGGCCTTGGTTAAACTTATGTAAATTCACGGGAATCTGACTGTATTACAGGCGAAAATGATGAAACCGTCAGGCTGAAAGAAATTACATTTTTCTGTAAATCTGTTTACATTAAGCATGGCGAAGGGTATAATTCAAGACGTACAGAGGGGTTATTATGGCACAATACGAAAACAACGCATATTTCTGGCAGAAGCTGGATACACTGTACCTTTCCGGCGGAGTGAAAGTCGTCCGCAGAAAGGGAGAGCATCATCCGGAATTTGCCAACCTGGTCTATCCGGTGGATTATGGCCACCTGACAGATACCAACGGCATCCCGGAAGGTGTATCCGTCTATCTTGGTTCACAGTCTCATTCCAGGATCACCGGCCTCATCGTGGCTGCGGATATCCTGAAGAAGACACTGGATGTCAAGATCCTTGCCGGATGCACCAAGGATGAGGAAGAACAGGTTCTCCGCTTCCTGAACCAGACTGACTATCAGAAGACCGTCCTGATCCGCAAGGGCAGCGAGATCCCGGGCTGGGGTGTCAGCGACAACTGAGAAGACAAAGGAAAAGACAGCCGCGGCTGTCTTTTCCTATGGTCATTCACCAACAAAGTTCAATGTGAATTCCTGCGGATCATATTTCTGCATGACCCTGAGTGATTTCTGCAGTGCTTCCTGATACAGCCTGCGGAAATCCTCCATGATGGAAGGATCCTGTGTATCCACAAGCATGAGTCCGGAAACCCCATGCGGCTGATGCATCAGATTCTCCATATTGTAGGCAAACCGGTATTTTCCTTTGGAAGGAGCAAGCAGACGTAACATCAGCGGTGTATCCTTCACTGCACCTTCAATGAGCTTCTCATCGATCTCCTTGCGGAAGACCTCCAGGAACAGGAGGTGATACATCCAGCCAAGCTCCTTCTTTTCCTGATCACTGACCTTGAGATCCTTGTATACATCATAGGAATCTGCGTTCCTTCCATGATCCTTGAGTACCTGTACATCGAGCTCTGCCTCCACCCGGACATGCGCTGCACCTTCATGGGTGCCGGTCTCTTCATGCCTGCGGTGCGCTTCGGCATTGATCAAAGGATGGCACGTACTGTCGAGACAATAGTGGGTCAGGAAGCCAAGATAGTAATCATGCAGGGAAGGGTTTCTTTCACAGTACTCATGCAGGAAGGCAATGACCTCCTGCTGTTTTTCATCATGCATCTGATTGCCCACAGGCTTCAGGGTGCCCGGAAGGGCGGAGAACCTGTGGTAGAAGAGAAAATCCGGTCCCTGTGATCCAAGGAAGTACAGGTTCATGGAATGAATGGAAAGACGCACTTCACAGGGGAGTGCATAGTAAACATCTCTTGCAAATTCAACATGGGTGGTTGCGGCAGGCATGGCTTCAAGGTCCTTTCTTATCGTCTGAGAAAAATACAAGAGAGCACTGGCTCTCTTGCAAAGATATTACTTTGTCTCTTCCTCGATCTTCTTCATCATGAAGGCGAGGTTCTCAACCTTGTTCAAAGGCAGGGAACAAACAGCTACACGGATGCCTTTGTTGACAAGAACAGTGTAGATATGCTGTTCCATGAATGCTTCATGGACACGCTCTGCTCTTCCGTTTTCTTCAATGCGCAGGGTGACGAAGAATCCTTCCTTGTACGGATAGACATCCAGGCCGCATTCCTCTGCCTCCTTGAGGAACAGGGAGGAACGCTGCTTCATGAGATCCACATAATCCTGCTTTTCCTTTAAGAAGGCATCACGGTTCTGTGTGGTGATCCATGAGAAGTTCACCATGGCCGCATTCGGAATGTTGCTCCAGGTAGCCCTTGCCATCTTCTCCATGACGATCTCTGCATCCCGGACATCCTCCTGATGCTTTGCCACAACCACTGCAGCACCGCAGCGAAGACCATAGCTGGTCAGTGTCTTGGAACAGGAGAAGGCAATGCTTACAAGGACATTGTCAGAAAGATCATTGAAGTGATTCATGTACTTCCTGGATTCCGCCAGGTCATAGCTGTAGTCAATATAGGCAATATCGTTGATCAGAACAACCGGTGTCTTCTTCGAAGACTCATTGAGCAATGCCACAAGCTTTGCCCATTCCTCATCGGAAAGGGAATAGCCTGTCGGGTTGTGGCATGGTGCATTCAGTACCACGACAACACGGTCCTGTACCGCCTGTACGGCTTCAATCTGCTGCTTCACGCTTTCCAGATTGAAGTGATCTCCGTCAAACATCTGATAGAAGACGGTCTTCATGTTGTTCATGCCGGCCATGAGCTTGTAGCTGCCCCAGGCAATATCCGGCAGGATCACCGTCTGTCCTTCATCCAGGAATGTACGCATGCTGGTGGAAACAGCACCGCTTCCGCCCGGCGTTGCAATGACGGAATGCGGCAGGGCAAGATCAGAACCCTGGGTAATCCAGTTCCATACATCCCTGCGGTAGTCCGGGTTGCCGGTGAAGCTTGCTGCATAGGCAGCCTTCACACGGTCATCGATCTCGTCATAGTGATGGAAGACAGTATCATAGGCTACAAGCTTTCCATCCTCGCCGTACAAGGAACCGATGGTCGCATCCCATACCTTGTCCGGTCCGTTTTCCTGTTTGCCCTTCTTTGCCAGTTCAACGATGGCAAACACCGTGTCCTTGATCGGCACAAGACTGACACTTTTCTTCGTGAATCCCATATTATTTATCCTCCGTAAACAGATATGTTCCAACACGGACCATGTTTGATCCGCATTCAACCGCAATCGGATAATCTGCACTCATGCCCATGGACAGGATATGAATGCCCTGTCCGTATCTTTCCTGCAATGACCGGTACAGATCGTGTGCATCCTGGAATACTTCCTTGATCCTTGTCTTGTCTTCTGTATGAGGCCCCATGACCATGATGCCTTCAATATTCACATGCGGAAATCCTGCACAGGCATCCAGGAAGGAGAATGCATCCTCTTTGCGAAGACCCGTCTTGTTTTCATCCTCCTGTGCCAGGTGGAACTCCGCAAGACATTTCATTGTCCTGTTCTCTTTTGCACATTCCTTTTCAATCTCCTGTGCAAGCTCCAGGGAGTCCAGGGACTGGATCCTGTCCACATACGGCAGGATCATGCGCACCTTGTTGCGCTGCAGGTGGCCGATGAACTGCCACTGGATATCCTTCGGCATCATTTCAGCCTTTTCCACAAGCTCCTGGGCATGGTTCTCCCCGAAACAGCGTTCTCCATGATCGTAGTAATACATGATCTGATCCACGGAACGCTTCTTGGTAACTACGGTCAGCACAGCTTTTCCGGCAATGACCTTCCTTACTTCTGCATAATGTGCATCATAGCATGGCATGCAGAAATTATAGCACTGCATGGTCGTGATGGTATAATGACGCTATGGACGAAGAAAAGAAGAATTTCTGGAACGGCACCGGGAAGGTTCTTCTCATTCTGGCCCTTGTCATAGGCATGACAAGCCTGACCATGAATCTGGTCTCAAGAAGGCTTGAAACAACCCAGGCACAGGCCCAGGAATCACCGGAATACTGGGTGCCGACAGAAACGACAGATACGATCAATATCCTTCTGGCCGGCCAGGCGGACCTGGAAGGCGAGGATGATTTCAGCAATGCCATTGCACCATTGCATGACCTCATCAGCGGCTATGATCTTGCGGCATATACACAGAAGGCGCTGGTGAATACCGATGTCATGCCTTCCTTTGCCAATGCCATGTCCAACAACGGCTTTGACCTTGTGGGTCTTGCCAGCAGACATGCTTTGTCAGGCGGGAAAAACGGTGTGGATCAAAGCCTGGACTTCTGGATGACAAGCCCCATGCATGCAAACGGACAGAACCAGTCGGAAACCATGCAGAACCAGCTGAAGCGTGTGGAAAGTTCCGGCATCTCCATCATCTATCTGAGCTTCACGGATGTGCTGGATGACCCGCTTCCGCCGGGTGAGGAATACCTTGTCAACAAGTACGATGATGAAAAGTCCCCGGTCATGGTAGCCAAGGCTGCCGGACAGGCAGATGTGGTCATTGTAAGCATGGACTGGGAAGGGGAAGACAGCCAGGGACCAAGCGACAGGCAGAAGAAGATCGCCGATGATCTTGCCTATGCCGGTGCTTCCGTGATCATCGGAACCGCAGACAATGCGATTCAGCCCGTGCAGTGGATTGATGATACGCTGGTGTTCTATTCCCTCGGCACCTTTGCAAGGAATGCTGATGAAGAAGACAGTGCCCGCATCGCAGCCATGGGCGGCCTGACCATCACCAAGACAACCACAGCCAACAAGTCGCATGTGGAGCTGACAAATCCCCGCGCGGACTTCACGGTCTGTGATGGAGAGGGCGGCAGCACAGCCATTCAGCTTCTGGAGAATTCCTCTCTTGAAAACAAAGATGATCTGGTACAGCAGTACACCGCTGTCATGCAGTCCATGGATGATTCCATCCGGGCCGGCGGATTATAATCAGTTTCCCTCAGGTGCCTTAATGGCACCTCTTTTTACAAGGAAGGGATATACGATACGCATCACCGCAAACAGCGCAATGATCTGAACCGGCAGAGCTATGCTGTTCTTGATCAATGACTTTGTCATGTAGTAAATGTATCCCTTGCTGTAAAGCATCGCTGACCACAAGGAGCCAAGCAGGACGTTGACTCCATAGTTTGTAATGACCTTGGAGGCAATGCAGCGCTTCCAGTCCGGCTTCTGCCGGTAGAAGAACAGGGCATAGACCAGTTCACCCAACATGGCTGTCAGGGTATATCCGGCAAACCAGGGACCGTTCGGCACAAGCATGAAGCCGATGATATCCGTTAAGGCACCTGATACCATGCCGGCCACAGGTCCAAGGATCATGGCATCCACCGCCACAAGAAGGAACGACAGGGACACATGCAGATTCTCACCGACAGGAATATAGAAGAAGCTGCCGACCACCACTTTCAAAGCAATCATGGCAGCCATGCAGGCCAGCTTCCTTGTGGAACGGAATGTATCTGCAGAAGATTTCCAGAATTCCCTTGTAAACATGAAAAACACCTTCCTTTCTTCTCACCCTTTGAGAAGAAAGAGGAGGTGCCTCTTTTTTCCTTATGGGGAGTCCGGCTGATGATCGCAAGATTCCGTATCTTTTCGTCCGCAGGATGATTCCAGCTCCCTGCAGCACTTAACGCCATCAGTCCTTTGAATGCACTTAATCTAGCATTGATTGTCCCGGTATTCAATGTTTTGTGTCAAACAATGCAGTGAATTCCTGTGGAACCGGTGCCTTCAGGCACATCTGCGCATGCGTGACAGGATTCATGAAATCCAGTTCACTGGCATGCAGGCCAAGCCTTCCAAGCGGTCCTTTTCCATCACTGTACTTCTCATCCCCGACCACCGGATGCCCGATGTCCTTTAACATGACACGGATCTGGTTCTTCCTTCCGGTATCAATCCGTACTCTTAACAGGGAATAGTTCTCGTTCTCTGCAGCGACTTCATAATGGGTGACAGCCTTCTTGCCGGAATGGTTCCTTGAAACAAGCACCAGGCCGTTCTTATTCTCAAACAGCCAGGCCGTCAGGGTATCTTCCTTCTTCTCCATCACACCTTCCACAACCGCGTAGTATTCCCGCAGCGTGATGTCCTCATTCCAGTGCATCCTTAACATGGAATGGATGCGGATATCCTTGGCAAACACCAGCACACCGCTGGTGTCCTGGTCAATGCGGTGGAGGAGATAGGGACGGTGTGTCGGATCGTTCTTCCGCAGGTAGTCTGCGGCCATGGTATAAGCGCTTTTCCGTTCCGTATCGCTTTCCACGGAAAGAAGTCCGGAGGGCTTGTTAATGGCAAGGAAGGCATCATCTTCATGGATGATCATTTCCCTGAAGGCACTGCGCTTGCCGTTGACAATGGCGGAGCGTACCTTAGGGCTTGCCTTGGGCAGATCATGCACGGGATTCCTTGCATTCTTCACCACATCATCCTTGGCAAGGGGATAGTTGTACTGGGTTGTCACCTGTCCGTTGACAAGCACCTTGTGGCTGCTGAGAAGCGACTTCACGCTGTTTCTGGAATTGGGGATCTTGGCCAGCAGGAACTCCAGCAGCTCACTGCTGTGCGGCACGGTCCATGTATAGGTTACGGCAAGGGGTCTGGGCTTTCGCTCTGCATCCTTTCTCCCCGTCTTCTTCTTTTTGTCTGTCTTCTTGTTCATGGCGCTATTCTAGCATAGCCGCTGACTTTCCAAAACCTTCTGCGGCATGTAGAATAGGCACGGAATGAAAAGAAAACTGATTGTCAGTGCATCCACACTGACCATGGCACAAAAACTGAAACGGCAAGGTGCAGATGAATGTGTATTTGCCCTGGAAGGCTTCAGCGTGACGCCGCTTGCAAAACATACATTCGATTAACTGAAGGAACCGGATTCCTTCGGCGTCCTTGTCAACCGCAGCTTCTATGAAGAGGATCTGGAGTCCCTCTCATCACTGATGCAGGAGCTTTCAGATACCAATGTTTCTTCTGTATATTTCTCGGATCCTGCCATGCTGCAGCTTGCAGGAACCATGAAGAATCATCTGGTCTACCGCCCGGAAACCCTTGCAGTATCCCCGCAGGATATCACCTGGTGGCTGAGCAATGGCATCGCTTCTGTTTCCGTATCCCCGCTTTTGACAAAAGAGGAACTGTTCTCCATCATCCGTCAGTGCCCCGCCTGTGAAGTGTGCATCCATGGCCATACCATGATGTCCATGAGCAGAAGAAGACTGCTGTCTGCCTACCGGCAGTACGGAACTTCAGATTTCACCGCAGAAGAGAATACACACCTGACACTGAAAGAGGAAAAGCGTGACTATCATATGCCGGTGTATGAAGATGCATACGGCACGATGATTCATACAGACTATGTGCAGGAAAGCTTCTCCATCTTTCATGAATTGCTTGAAGCAGGCATGACAAGGTGCTATGTGGATACGGTTTATCTCAGTGAAGAGGAAGCACTGCAGGCAGTGCTGATTTACCGAGGACTGCTGGATGGAAAAGAAATGAAGAATGAAATCCAGGCGTATGCAGACACATACGGGGATCATCTTTCAGAAGGTTATTATGGACAGAAGACGATACTCTAGAAAACCTGAGCTTTTAGCACCTGCAGGGGACTATGCAAGGGCAGTGACGGCCATCCGCTATGGTGCCGATGCCGTATATCTTGGCGGTCAGCACTACAGTCTCAGAAGCCGTGCCTCCAATTTCTCCATGGAACAGATTCATGACATCTGTGCCTATGCAGAAGAGCATCATGCAAGGATTCATGTCACCGTCAATGAGATTCCCCATGAAGAGGATCTGGAAGGCCTGGAGGACTATCTGAAGACGCTGGAGGTGTATGGTGTCACAGCCATCATCTGTGCCAGCCCCTCCGTCATTGCCTTGGCAAAGAAGTGCGCTCCTGGTCTTGAAGTCCATGCAAGCACGCAGCTTTCCACGACAAACTCGGCAGCGGTAAGCCTTCTGAAACAGCAGCTGGACATTGACCGTATTGTCCTTGCAAGGGAATGCACGCTGAAGGAAACAAAGGCCTTGATC
>OMUX01000027.1 GCA_900314345.1 uncultured Erysipelotrichaceae bacterium
AGTACATTAAAGGCGGGGGAACACTGGTTGTTCTTGTGGGAAGCGAGGATATTGAAAAGTATCCTGCTGTGTTTCCTGCCTGCAGCTTCCTTTCCCTGTATGGCTTTGTCTGGGAGAAGTATCTTTCCCCATGGCCTGCAGAGAAAGTGTTCAGGAAAGCAGACCCGTTTGAAGGGAAGGCGGAAGAGCTTCTTTCGTATCTTGAAGAAGAGCTGAAGCAGTATTCCTTTGATCATCTGGTTCTTGCTGGTTATTCCCTTGCCGGCCTTTTCTGTGCATGGGCTGCCACAAGGATGAAGACGGACGGGCTGGTATGCTGCTCGGCATCCTTCTGGTATCCGGATTTCAATGCATACCTGAGGGACCATCCATTGCAGTGCAGCTATGTGTATGTATCCCTTGGCGACAAGGAAAGCCGCAGCAAATCTCCGGTATTCTCCGCGATTGATGTGAAGACAGAAGAAGCATGTGCAATCATGCAGGAAAGCTGTCCGGTCGTGTTTGCATGGAATGAAGGCGGACACTTTGTGGAGGATGCACCGCGGATCATGAAAGGCATTGCCTGCCTGCAGGAGAAGAGGTTATGAAACAAGGGATGATGAAGAAAACATGGCTTATCATGCTTGCATGTACTCTCTGCGGGTGTGGTGAAGCGTCTGCTGCTTCACAGGCAGAGAGCGGGAAAACCATGCCGGCGGAACCGGAACCGACGGTGGAAGTAAAGAAGGATCCGGCCGTATGGGCGCTTGCACCTTCTCTGTCGTTTGACAAGGTGCACATGCTCAACAGCCAGATCTACCGGGCAGATGGTGCGTTCTATGAATACACAGGCTATCCGCAGGAGTGGTGCGACATTGCCGCCAAGGAAGGCGATACACTGCGGACGTATGCCCTGGATGCCATTGCCGTGAAGAAAGACGGTCTGTACGGCATCTATGACTATGAAGGGAATGAACTGTATCCGGTCAGTGTGGAGCCAAGGGCAAGGAATGATGAATTTCCCTTTGAGTACTTCCCGGATGAAGACGGCTTTGGCTTCTGGAAGACAACTACAAGGTTTGACTCGCTGAGCGATGATTTCACCAGTGTGGTCAATGAGATTGCCGGAGCAGGAGAATACCGGACGGAGTACGGGTTTGCCTATCGTCTCATCAATGATGAAGTATGGTATGTCTTTGACTCCATGGACAGTGGATCGAAGAAGGATCTGGACTGCCAGGGACATGCCTGTGTCATCACGATTGCCGATCCACAGCTGCATGTGAATGGCTGGGCAGTGTATGACAAGGATGGAAACAGGCTTCCGGATTCCCCAGGTGTATTCACAGGGGATTTTGTGAACGGATACTATGTTGTCAGTGATGGCAATGCTAATTCCTACGGCTATTACTTCAAGGAAGAAAATGAAGGTGCACATTACGGGTTTGTCAAAGCAGAAACCGGTGAACTGATCGGTGAAGGAATCAGCTTTGAAGACTACGGTCCTTTTGAGGATGGATATGCACCGGTGAAGAAGGATGGAAAGTGGGGCTTCATTGATGAAGAAGGCAATGCGGTTACGGACTTTGTTTTCGATGATGCCGGACCTTTGTACAGCGGGCTTGCCTATGTCAGTGCAAATGGAATCTATGGTGTGCTGGATCTGAAGCAGAGTGTGGAAAAGGACTGTGATCTGACAGAGACCGGTCTGTATCCCAACGGTCTGCCGCAGAAGGAAGAAGCTGCTGAGGAAAGCAGCGGAGAGGCGGTGATCGGAAGACTGACAGCTGACAGTGATGCAGAAGTGTATGACGCACCGGCAGAGGACGCGTCATCCATTGGTTCCATTGAAAAAGGTGTCAGCCATGAGGTGTATGAAATCCGTCAGGATGGTCAGACAAAGTACTACCGGATTGAAGACAATCAGTGGGTGAAGGCGGAAAACGGCATGGGAGTCGTTTTTACTCAGAAATAACCTTAAATTCCCGGGTATAAATTCTAGCTACTCAAAGGAAGGATGCTTATCAATCT
>OMUX01000253.1 GCA_900314345.1 uncultured Erysipelotrichaceae bacterium
ATGAGTGAGCTTGATTGTTACCACCAGCATGAAGGGAACGCAGGCAAAGATGATCACCGTCAGCGGCAGGGATGCTCTGGAAAGGATGATGAAGGAGACGACGATCTTGATGCCTGCAATAAAGAACTCTTCCGGACAGTGATGAGCAAACTCCGTGACATCAAAGAGGTCCGATGTCACCCTGCCCATGGTCTGGCCGATCTTCGTGTTGGCATAGTAGGAATCACTCAGTGTTTCCAGATGGCGGAACAGATCCGTGCGCATGTCCGTCTCAATGTACACGCCCATGATGTGTCCCCTGGAGCACATGAAGTAGTAGGCTGCCGCATCAATGGCACGCAGCACGATATACAGACCAGCAAGCTTTCCGATCAGCTGCACCGTCAGGGCAGCGGGATTGTACATCGCGGTATTGGTCAGGGTGGACATGATCCTTGGCAGAACGATATCGCACAAGGTTGTCAAGGCTGCACAGCAAAGATCCAGGAACAGGATCTTCTTGTACTTCATGAGATACGGAAGAAAGCGGTGGATCAGCTGTCTTGTATCATACTGTCTGGACTGTGTTGTCGTCATGGCATGCCTCCTTGAAAGAATAAGTTGTAACAATCATACACTTTCTGAAAGAAACTGTGCATGTTTCAGGTGTATTATCATAGGCATATGCAGAAGGAGGTCTTTGCAATGACAGAGTTTGATTTCACCAGCATCCTGGACAGACATGGCAAGGATGCCATCGCCGTCGACATGATTCCGATTGAAGGCGCTGAAGTACAGGAAGGCTTTGACCGCATCCCGATGTGGGTCGCTGACATGAACTTCCCGGTTGTACCTTCCATCACGGAGGAACTGCAGAAAAGGATCAATCATCCGGCCTACGGATACTTCCCCGTCAGCGATGACTACTACAATGCCATCATTCAATGGCAGAAGACACAGAACCATGTGGATGTCCTGAAGGAGGACATCGGCTATGAAAACGGTGTTCTGGGCGGTGTTGCCACAGCGCTGAATGTCCTTGCCTGCAAAGGCGACTGGATTCTTCTCCACTCACCGATCTACATCGGCTTCCGCCATGTACTGGAAGACAGCGGCTATCATATCGTCTACAGCCCTTTGAAGAAGGATGACAAAGGTGTATGGCGCATGGACTACAAGGACATGGCAGAGAAGATTGAAAAGTATAAGATCCATACGGCCATCTTCTGCAGCCCGCACAATCCTTGCGGAAGAGTCTGGGAAAAGGAAGAGATCGAACAGGCCATGAAGGTCTATGAAGATCATCAGGTCAACGTCATCTCTGATGAGATCTGGTCCGACCTGATCCTTCCAGGACACCAGCACATCCCGACACAGTCTGTCAGCGGCTATGCAAGAGAGCATACCATTGCCCTCTATGCCCCTTCCAAGACATTCAACCTGGCTGGTCTGATCGGCAGCTACCACATTATCTACAGCAAGCTGCTGCGCGACCAGATGGACAAGACCAGTGCCCTGACACACTACAACTCCATGAACGTGCTCTCCATGCATGCATTGATCGGCGGCTACAGCGAGGAAGGACGGACATGGCTCAATGAACTGCGGGAAGTCCTGAACACAAACCTGACATTTGCCGTGAACTACATCCATGAACACTTCAAGGGTGTTGAGGTAAGCATGCCGCAGGGCACCTACATGCTGTTCCTTGACTGTACGGAATGGTGCAGGGAACATAACACAACCATCGACGAACTTCTGAAGAAAGGGGTCTCCGTCGGTGTCATCTGGCAGGACGGCCGTCCTTTCAAGGGCGAATGCCACATCCGCATGAACACTGCCCTTCCGGCATCCCGTGTGGAAGAAGCCTTCCACCGTCTGGACAAGTATGTCTTCAATGCCTGAAAGCGGCTTCCTGAACCAGGTCCGTCAGGAAGCGGAAACCGCCTGCCGACAGGTACTTGAACAGGCACACCTGAAACCCGGTGATCTGTTTGTCGTGGGCTGTTCCAGTTCCGAGATCCTTGGTGAGAAGATCGGCACCCATTCCAGTCTGGAGGCTGCCACAGCCGCATTTACCGGCATCAGTGCTGTTCTTTCTGAAAACGGAATCTTCCTTGCTGCACAGTGCTGCGAGCATCTCAACCGTGCCCTGATTGTGGAGCGCGAAGCCATGGAACACTATGACCTGGAACAGGTGAATGTCATTCCGCAGGTGGACCACGCAGGCGGCGCCTTTGCGACAGCCGCATGGTCGAAGTTCAATCATCCTGTGGCAGTGGAAAGCCTGGAAGCCAAGGCTTCCGCTGGCATGGATATCGGTGCCACGCTCATCGGCATGCACATTCATCCCGTTGTGGTTCCGGTGCGCATTGCCCAGAAGAAGATCGGCAATGCCATCCTGATCTGTGCCAGAAGAAGACCGAAGTATGTCGGCGGTCAGCGTGCCATCTACGATGAAAAGCTTATGTAAGCCTTGTCATTTCAGAGGCTTGCAGAAACATTCGATCAAACATTTGCAGCTGCATTAATTTTCATGGAATTTTGAAGCCGGAGATGGGGAATCACCTCCGGCTTCGTCTATAATATGGACTGCAGGCAGTCCTGTTTCCACAGGACCGCCTTGTATGTTTCATAAACCGGGAAAGAACATGGAAACAAAAGAAATACAGATCGAAAATACAGCGGAGACCTCTGCTGCAATCCACCGGAGGAAGCGTCAGCACATCAAGAGAACCTGTCCTGACATTGCCTCCGTGAGACGCAGACACAGGGAAGAACCCGCAGATACAGAAGAATCCAAGGCTGCTGTAACAGCACAGGAAAGTGAAGTCCCTGCCGAACCAGCACCTGAAGAACCGGAACAGGATGTTCCCGCAAAGACATCTGAACCGGAAGCTGTTGAAGAAGAGAAAGAAACTGCTGTAACAGCTGTCATCAGTGAAATTGCAGAAAAAGCTGCACAACAGGCAGAGGAAAGTGATCAGCAGAAAGAACCTGCACCAGAAAACAAGGAACCAGGCAAGGAAGTTCCTGCAAAGAAGAAGCCCAGGAAGAAGCATTTCATTCACATCCTGCTGTGGCTGATCGGCATTGCCACATGCCTTGTCATTGCGGCAGGCATTGCCGGATACCTCTATTACAGATCATTGCTTGTGGGCATTCCGGAGCTGGATCTCAACAAACGGTATGAGTATTCCACTGCCTCCACCCTGTACGACAACAAGGGAAACTTCATTGCCAGCTATGCCGGCAATGAGAATGTGCAGTGGTTCACGATGGATGAGATTCGCGAGACCATGCTGGATGCCATTGTTTCCATTGAAGACAAGCGCTTCTATGAAGACAACG
>OMUX01000254.1 GCA_900314345.1 uncultured Erysipelotrichaceae bacterium
GCTGGTTCACGAACACCTGCCGCACCTTGTGCACCCGTTGCATGTCATGCGCATGCCGCATTCCTGGCATTTCCTCCCGAAGTATGGTTTGTACAGTTCCTCTTCGGACAAAGGGTTGCCGAAGGTATCCGTCAGTCTGAAATTCATCGGTTTTCCCTGGAAGCTCAGACCGGACTTATATGCCTGCTGGCTCTGTACACCATCTTCCAGCATGTATGTCCTGCCATCCTTTACAAAACACCTGCCTGTGCCGCAGAACACAAAGGTGACATTGTATTCCGCACATTCATCATGGAGTGTCTTCACCCATTCATAGTGACATGGTCTTGCCCCGTCATAGTTCTCCCCGTCGCACAGCACCTGCTCAATCTGTCCGGTAGGAAGATATTCACGGATACTGACAGGACCGATAAACGGAGCACACATGATGCCCTTGTGTTTAAAGGGAAGATCCAGCAGGATCGGGATGCGTTCATCTGCTCTCTTCTGGTTTTCACAGGTGACATTGAGCATCACATTCTCCCAGCCATCACCCCAGTCTTTCGGAAGATGATCTTTGATGCGCTGTGGCCGCTTGGTAAGCAGGAAGAACTTTACATCCGGACGTTCGTGCATAATATCCCATGCTTCATCACGCCAGGGATCCGCCTCTTCCAGGAAGAAGTCGCTGGTCATGCATACCCTGAGCATCTCACCGCTCTGGATCTTGTATCTCCCGTTTCTGTCTTTGCTTAATGGGTAGCGGAAGCCTGCCTTGGTACGGTGGATTTCAGAACCGTTCCTGCCCCTTAGTGCATCGAGATAGTACATGTAGCAGTGTTCACAGCCCTCGCTGCATTTCCGGCAGCCATGCCATGGATTCCAGATATCGTGCATGCTCTGTCCTTTCTACATGAAATATCATATGCCTCCTCAATGGTTCAGCCAAAGGAAAAGCCAGTGTAGTGCACTGACTCTTCTGTTTGATGCGCGAATGAGTGATTATTTTCCGGCGATGACCTTTGCGGCACGGCGTCCGAATGTCATCGTACGGCCGCATGCAAGACCTACAACCAGGTTCGGATAGTTGTTGGCAAAGAATCCGCCTGTGCAGTCGCCTGTTGCATAGAGGCCTTCGATGGCTGTGCCGTCTTCACGGATGACCTGCATGTTGGTGTTGATACGGCAGCCATCCATGGTTGTCAGATGCCATGCGCATGTTCTTGCGCCATAGAACGGACCCTGATCAATCGGTGTCAGCTTGTGCTTGTCCTTGCCATAGTCTGTGTCTTCACCGTTTGCACAGAGTTCATTGTAGTGCTCTACGGTCTTGACCAGTTCATCAGCCGGGATGTTCAGCTTCTCGCCAAGCTCTTCAATGGTATCTGCCTGTACGACATAGCCCTTGGCAAGCAGGGAGTTCTCCCCTTCCATCATGTCGCTCCATGTGGAGTCGAAGTAATGGTTCGGGATTGCACCGTTGTCCCACGGGAACAGTCTGTAGCAGCCGACAGCCTGGAACTGTTCGCTGTACTGCTTTGCATTGGAATCCCAGATTGTACAGTAGGTATGATTCTGCTGCATGTACATGCTGTGCAGCATGAACTCATACGGTGCAGCTTCGTTTGCGAAACGATCGCCGTTGAGGTTAACCTTCAGGAACGGCTGCTCACCGAACCAGAACCATGCACCGTTTGTCTCATAGCCAGCCGTCTCTGTCGGAAGGACAGCTCCACGGTTGAACATCATGGATTCATGTGTGCAGTCCATGTTGGCACCTGCCCACAGCATAGCCTTGATACCGGAGCCATCGCCCTTGGAACCGATCGGAACGTTGGTCTTCATCTTCAGGGTCTCCGGCTGCAGTGCCTTGAGCATCTCCGTGTTTGTGCAATAGCTTCCTGTGGAGACGATGACACCCTTGGATGCCTTGATGCAGATGTAGTGCTGGTCATTCTGATCCTGGGCAATGAGTCCTGTGACCTTGCCGCTGTCATCCTGCAGAAGTCTGACAAGCTTGGTGGAGAACCTGAAGTCTACATCGTTGAACTGCTCGACATACTCGGTGAATACCTTGGAGGTTGTCAGCTCCTTGTCGGAATCATCAACCTTGTGCGGGGAATGGGATGTAGCAAATGCCTTGTAACGGCTGGGATCAGAAGCATCGCCTGCGCCTGCCTCCCACTGTACGAAGTACTTGCCGGAATCCTCCAGGATGCCGCCGACCCAGTCAACCAGCTCGCCGGAGTTGTCTGCCCATGTACGGATCAGATCATAGTCGACATAGCCGGAACCATAGCGGGCGATCTCATTGACGATCTCAACCTTGTCAATGGCCAGCTGCGGGAATTCCTTGAGTCCTTCCGTCTGGTACTTGGAATTGATGGCTGCGATATCCTCCTTGATGTTGGAAGGCTTCTCACCCATCTCAATGACAACGGTCTTCACATTGTTCTCAGCCAGTGTCATGGCTGCTGCCCAGCCGCCTGTGCCAAGACCTGCAACGACAGCCTCTGTTTCGATTGTTTCGCTGCAGTCAGCCTCGGAAAGATCCGGTGCTTCACCCAGCCAGTCTTCATTGGCCGGCTTCTCATTGGAAGATGTGTTTACAACTGCAGTGCCGCCAGCCTGCTGAATGCAGTCTGCAGCAGCCTTGAGGGCAGCTGTGCTTGTGACGGTGGCACCACTTACCATGTCGATGTCGATGCCCTGTGCATCCAGGATGGACTGTGCCAGAGTATCTGCAGCCTTGCCGCCGATATCCGGTGTTTCGCCGCTTGCATCTACCTTGACATCCGTGATGCTTGTTTCATCAAATGTCATGGTAACGGTAACATCGCTGGCAATGCCCTTGGCACTTGCTGTGTAGGTGCCCGGCTTGTACTTCGCCGCTGTGCCTGCAGAAGCAGCGGAAGCTGCGGGAGCAGCACTGCGCTGTTTTTCACTGCATCCGGCATACGTGCCAAGACCTGCAGCCACAGCAGCAGCACCTAATCCCTTGAGAAAGTCCTTGCGGGAAATCTGTGAGCTCATTTCTTTTCCTCCTTATAGGTTTTTATCAATCAGGCTTCTTCTGCTGAAGCCTTTGACTCCTTTTTCTGATAGATCATCTTTGACAGCCATGTGCTCAGCTCATACAGGGCACACATCGGCACAGCCACCATGATCTGGGATACGACATCGGGCGGGGTGATGATTGCCGCCACAAGGAAGATCACGACAATGGCAATCTTTCTTGCCTTCTTCATCCATTCCGGCTTCATGATGCCAAGGCTTGTCATCAGTGCCACAATCACCGGCATCTCGAAGATCACGCCGAAGATGATGAACACCGTCATGATGAAGCTGACAAACTCCTGAATGGAGATGCTTGCCTCAATACTGACTCCCTGCTGCAAAGAGATCAGGAAGTACAGCATGAACGGGACACTGATCCTGTAGGCAAACAGGATGCCAATTACAAACATCCCGAAGCCAAACAGCAGTGCACCTGCCACACTCTTCCTGCTGTTTTCCGACATGGCAGGAACGGCATAGGCATATGCCTCATAGGCTATAAACGGCGCCGCCAGCAGTACACCGGCAATCATGGCAAGCTGGAAATAGACCATGATCAGCTCCTGCGGGGCAATGAAGACAAACCGGTAGCCGTACTTTGTGCCCATGGCTGTCAGTCCGTCGGCAATCTGCGGGCTGAAGTACAATCCGAAGCCAAACCCCACGGCAAAGGCAACGATGCATACGGCAATCCGGTTGCGCATTTCCCGCAGATGACCGGCTATGGTCATCGGTTCATCACTGATCTTCTTTTTATCTTCCTTGTTTTCCTTCTTACTGCGCATTGGAGTCTGTCTTGTCCTTGGCGGAATCTTCAGACTTCTCTCCTTCTTCCATGCCTTCCTTGAAGCTCTTGACGCTCTTTCCGAACATCTTGGTCAGCTTGGGAATCTGGGTCGGTCCGAAAAGGATGATGACGATGATCAGTACAATAAGCAGTTCCTGAGGTCCGATTTTCATATCATTACGCTCCTGTCTTTTCTTCTGTTTCCTTGATATCGCTTGTTTCAGCTGTTTTCTCTGTTTCCTGTACAGCTGCAGTTACTGAAGACTGTGCTTCTTCTACGGTTTCCTTGACCGGTTCCGGCTTCCTTGCACCGCAGCTGCTGCAGAAGTTCCTGTCATTCTCTGCACCGCATACCGGACAGATCCAGGTATTCTTCTTCTTTTCCTGCTGCTTTGCGGCTCTTTTCACTGCCTGTGAGGGATGCTGTACATCATGGATGGTCTTGTTGACCTGATCTGTTGCATCATTGATGGTATTTGCCGCATCCATCAGCGGTTTTGCGGCTTCATTGAGCGGTTTCACCACATCCTCCTGCAGTTCATCACTCATTTCGGCAGTTGCCTTCCTGAGGCTTGCAGCACCTTTTCCAAGCTGTTTCATATAAGAGGGAAGCTTGTCCGGACCGATGACAAACAATGCCACGATCAGGACAACGACGATTTCCCAGAATCCGATTTTCATCTTTATATATTCTCCTGGATGCATGATGCATCGCGGATTAACGTTACCATTCAGTAAAGAACACAGAATTTCAATGTTATAATTACGTTATAAGCAGATACTTATAAGGAAGCCATATGCAGATTGCAATGCTGAAAACCTATACGGTGCTTGTGGAGAAGAAGTCCTTCTCAAAGACCGCATCCCTGCTTTACATCTCCCAGCCTGCCCTCACTCAGCAGATTCAGAAAATGGAAGAGGAACTGGGATTTTCATTGATTGACCGCAGCAGACGCAATGTCTTTGAACTCACCCCTGCGGGAAAGCTGTTCTATGACTTTGCAAAGGATGCGGTTCACCGCTATGAAAGCACCCTGGAGGACTGCAGGGTTGCAGCAGGCATACAGAAGGCAAGGATCATGGTGGGGATTGACCATCCGGAAACCGTGCTTCTGAAGAATGCAACGGTGATAAATTTCGCCAAAGCACATCCGGATGTGGAGCTTGAAATCAACTACGGCATCCTGCGGCATCTCATGCAGGATCTGATCTCCGTTGAAAACCAGCTTGCCTTTATCCCGGAGCCATTCACCATGCCATTGGGCTATTCCTTTTACCCGGTTGTTTCAGATTCCCTTGCCTGTGTCATGTCAAAGTCCTGTCCGCTTGCAAGGAAGAAGGAAATCACCATGGAGGATCTGAAGCACTATGCCATTCGTCTTCCGGAGGATGATACATATGCTGTGGTCAGACAGATCACTGCATATCTGAAAAAGGAATATCCGGACATGAAGCTGCGCACCTACCGCAACATCTCGATCTCCGGATCATTGAACAAGGATGAAGTGTTTATTACCATGCTGCACAGGAAGATACTGTACAAGGAACTGAAATGCATTCCTCTGAAGAGTCATTTCCATATTGTCATGGGCTATGCCGCCAAAGACAATGCCTCCCCTGCTGTCATGGACTTTATCCGCATGAACCAGGAAGATGCACTGAAATAATCAGTTCTGCTGTATCATTCAGCGCATGTTCTCCATGTATGAAATCCATTCCGACAAGGAATCTCTGTCAAATGTCTTCAAAGCTTCTGAATACATTCTGAATCCTTCCGGATCATCCTTCTGCATCATGCGCAGGGATTTCTTCGGCCCGTAATAGTATCTGCCTTTCATATCAAAGTAGATTTCCAGACTGTCGCACAGAAGCCAGTGCCAGCGGTAGTATCCCTCTGCATCCCCTCGTTCCGTTCGTGCCAGCATCTTTTCACACCAGTCCAGCTCCTGCTGGATTTCATCTGGTGTCTTTGATTTCTGAGAGGCAATGTACGCAAGTACCTTCTTCTGCAGCTTTTCAGCTGTTCCGTTTATATCAAGCAGGATCTTTCCGTCAAAGACCTGTACGAATTCCTCCGGATCATAGTCCTTCTGAAAGGTCTCTGCAGGACATCCGAATCCATCCAAAAACGTACAATCTATAATGGATGAATCACGTTTATTCTAACAATCCGTAATCCCCAATTCGTCAAAATCACTGTTCAGGTTCGCACTTCCATCCGCAAAAGAGCCATAGGTGATGATGGCCTGCGGATGATAGGCATCCATAAGATACTGAAGAATCTGATTTTCTGATTTCATGCTCTGCTATCTCCCTGGGTTTTGTCATATTTGCGACAGTGCCGCAAATATTCCGAGCCACGATATTCATCAAAATCAAAAGCACAAGACTGTCAGGCTTTGTCCTATGCTCCTGCATCTAATGTCTGTACCAGCGGCGTGTGGACCGGACGGAATTTTCCACCTCGGACAGCTCTGCGCTTCTATCTGCATTATAGATGTTGTTCTTTGCAATGGACAGACTGCCGCAAAAAGAAAACACCGTGCAGGTGTTCTCTCAATATTCTTACTTTTCCTTGACGGAACGGTGATCACAGAAGTAATAGCATGTCAGTCCGCCAGGTCCAAGGTGTGCACCGACAACCGGACCGGTGCGGCCGATGATGACTTCCTTGGCCTTGCCGTCTGCCAGAATTTTCTGCTTGAGTGTTTCGGCATCTTCAGGGCAGTCGCAGTGTGCTACAAGCACAGGCTTGTCAACACTGGTATCCAGTCTTGCATTGCACCACTCGGCAAGACGCTTGATGCTTGCCTTGCGGCCATGTGCCTTTTCAAGTGCAACAAGATGACCTTCATTGTCAATGTCTCCGACCGGCTTGAGCTGCAGTGCTGTTCCGACAAGCGCAGCACCTGCGGAAAGTCTTCCGCCTCTGCTCAGATGCATCAGATCGGATACGATCCATGTGTAGTTGATGCGCAGCTTTGTATCCTCAAGCCACTTTGCATTGTCTTCAATGGACATGCCGTTGTCACGGTTGACAGCTGCGTAGTACGTCTGGTAGCCCATGCCTGCGGTTGCACCGAGGCTGTCTACGACGATCAGCTTCCTGTCCGGGAAGTCTTCCTTGAGCTGCTGCTGTGCAATGAGTGCATTGTTGTATGTACTGGACAAGCCGGACGTAAAGCAGTTGTACAGGATATCATGGCCTTCCTTGAGAAGCGGTGCGAAGAAGTCCAGATAGTTCTGCGGTGTGACGGCGCTGGTGTTTGCCATGACGCCGCTTTCCACTTTCTTGTAGAAGTCATTCAACGGAAATTCTGAGTTGTCATAGGTTGCATGGAACCTTGTTCCATCAGTCATAGCCACTTCCATCGGAATGACCAGGATCCCCTCTTTGTCTGCATATTCCGGAATGATATCAGAACATGCATCGGTCACCACCAGATAGCTGTTACGGTCTGTCATTAATAAAAACCTCCCCTTCATGTACTGAGATATCATACACGAAGGAGAGGTATTTGCTGAAGGACAATATCAGCTCTTTGTCAATGTTTTCTGTGGCAGTCCATGTTTCCGGTACGGTAATCGCTGAGGACTGTCTGGATTTTCAGCGTATTGTCGAGCAGATCGCTGATGGATTCATCATGGTTCAGTCTGTCGATCAGAAGTGCAACCTGCTTTGCCATATCGACGGAATGATACCAGGGCTTGGTAAGAAGCTCAGGCTTCTGGTAGATGAGGTTTGTCGTGAAGATGGCATCGATGATGCCTTCTTCATACGCCTTGTCAAACTTCTCAAAGCCGTTTGTGAACAGGCCGAACGTCGTGCAGGCAATGACACGTCTTGCCTTCATTTCCTTCAGTTCCCTTGCGGTATCAACCATGGATTCACCGGAAGAGATCATGTCATCGATGATGACAACATCCATACCTTCCACATTGGCTCCCAGGAACTCATGGGCAACGATCGGATTGCGTCCGTTGACAACCTTGGAATAGTCTCTTCTCTTGTAGAACATGCCCATGTCAAGACCAAGGACGTTTGCATAGTAGATGGCTCTGCCCATGCCGCCTTCATCCGGGGAGATGATCATCATGTGCTTGTTGTCCACGACAAGGTCGTTGTATGTGCAAAGCAGTGCCTTGATGAACTGGTATGCGCAAGGCACATTGTCGAAGGAATCCTCAGGAATGGCATTCATGACACGGGGATCATGAGCATCGAATGTAATGAAGTTCTCCACGCCCATGGCATGCAGTTCCTGCAGCATCATTGCGCAGTCCAGGGATTCCCTCGAGGACCGCTTGTGCTGGCGGGATTCATACATGAACGGCATGATGACATTGATTCTCTTGGCATTGCCGGTGGTTGCCGCAATGACACGCTTGAGATCCTGGTAGTGATCATCCGGAGACATGCGGTTTGGAACACCGAACAGCTTGTACGTGATGGAATAGTTCAGCACATCGACAAGGATGTACAGATCATCGCCGCGGACGGATTCCAGCAGATGTCCCTTTGCCTCACCGGAACCGAAACGAGGTGTTTCCGCAGGAATCAGGTAGGAATCCCTGACATAGCCGGCGAATACCGGAGAATCATGGAAGTTGTTTTCCCTGGTTTTCCTTGATGCGGCGATATACTGGTCAATCTCAGCCGTCAGCGGTTCAATGGACTTCAGCGGAAGCAATGCTAGCGGAGCAACAGGAATACGGTCAATCTTATCAGACATGTTCTTTTCCTTCTCTATGCGCTGTATTTCATCGCAACGCTATTATAGCTTGAATTGACACAATTTTGTAAAATGCTGTTTCCTTCATGAAAAAACCAGGGTATGAGCCCTGATTCTCTCAGTCCATGTTCTGATAGATACGGGCAAGGATATCCACACAGTTATCCAGGCCGATCGTTTCGGAATCCAGCGAAATATCGTAGTTCCTCGAAGCGCCCCACTTCATGTCCGTATAGAAACGGTAGTAGGCAGCCCTTGCCTTGTCCTTTTCCTTGATGCGCTGTTCAGGTGTCTCAGTGCGTTCTCCATAGACTTCCACAATGCGCTTGGCCCGGTAGTCTTCAGAGGCATGGATGAACACCTTCAGAAGCTTCTTCTCATCCCTGAGCACATAGTCTGCACATCTGCCGACGATGATGCAGGGTCCCTGCTCAGCGATCTCACGGATCGTGCGGCACTGCAGCGTCCAGATCAGGTCCTGGTTGCTGGTGCCGTAGTAGCCGGCACTGGCAAGACCGGCAAAGAAGCCATGTTCAGCATACTCGCCATGCTGGCGGATATAGTCCTCGGTAAAGCCTGATTGTTCGACGATGCGTTCGATCATCTCCTGATCATAGCAGCGCAGTCCAAGCTTTTCCCCCAGCTGCCTGCCGATGGTACGGCCGCCTGAGCCGAACTGACGGCTGATGGTAATGATACGATCTGACATTTTCCCTCACCTTCACCGCTGTGTTTTGTTCCGATTATGTTGCAGCGATGATTCCTTCTGTCTTTATTCTACCATCACTCAGGGCACAGTGAACGAAAAGAAAAAGCCGTTCCTCAGCCAAGGAGCAGCTTCATGACCTTTGAGAAAATGATGAAGTAGACAATGATCAGCACTGCCATGAACACCAGGATGCCATAGCCGGAAGACCTGCGTCTTGTTGTACGTCTTGCTGTATGATGCACCGGTTTCTCTTCCTGATAGTCTTCATCATCGTAGTACTCTCCCTGAGGAACACTGCGTGTTCTGGAGGATGATGTCTTCTTCCTCGTATTTGTAGTCTTTCTGTGTGCCGTCTGTGCCATACGGGTATTCTATCATGACATCTCATACAGCAGGTCCACAATGTCGCAAACCTGTTCTGGAATCCCCTTTTCCATCGGTATATCATTGAACTGTAAGAGGTTATTCCAATGGTGAAATGTCCGAAATGTGGTTTTGAGAATGAAGATGAGGCAAAGTTCTGCGCGGAATGCGGGGAACGTCTGCCGGAGAAGATCAGTGCAGAGAATGTGGTGAATCCGGTCATTGAAGAAGGTCCGGTGCCTGAAGAAGTCAAAGCAGAGGATGCCAGTACACCAGAGCTTCCTGCAGAGCCTGAAACAGCAGAACCGGAAG
>OMUX01000297.1 GCA_900314345.1 uncultured Erysipelotrichaceae bacterium
CCCTTGGGCCAAAGTCAGGAATTTTCATCTGCGGTAAACCGGTTACATCTTGAATTACCCTTTTCTTTTCCATGATTTCAGTGTATCTTAGCGGCGGCGGTTCATGGCATGAAATTTGCATCAAATGAACCGGCAGAAGGTGTTGTAAACGTTTACGGAAACGTTTACAATGTCAATGGAGGAATTCAATTTATGAATCTGGAAAAGGAACTGACCGAATTACTTGGCAAACCGATTGAAAAGGCAGACCGCAAAGAGCTCTATGCTGCTGTGCTTAAGCTGGTGAAGGCAAAGATTGCCGAAAGACCGTTAACCCAGGGAAACAAGAAGCTCTACTACATTTCTGCAGAATTCCTGACCGGCAAGCAGCTGGGCAAGAACCTGATCAATCTCGGCATCTACAGTGAAATGGACGAACTCCTTGCAAAGCACGGACAGTCTCTTTCTGATGTTGAAGCCAGCGAACCCGAACCATCCCTTGGAAACGGCGGTCTTGGAAGACTGGCTGCCTGCTTCCTGGATTCCATTGCAACCCTGGATATGCCGGGCGATGGTGTAGGTCTGCGCTATCATTTCGGACTCTTCAAGCAGGAATTCAAGGATCACAAGCAGTTTGAAGTACCGGATGAATGGCTCAGTGAGCCGGGTGTTCTGGAAAAGACGGATGTCAGCTTCCCGGTCCGTTTCGGCGACCTGATCGTGCATTCCAGAATGTACAACCTGGATGTCATCGGCTACAACGGCGGACACAACCAGCTGCACCTGTTCGATCTTGATACCGTTGATGAATCCATCGTCAAGGACGGCATCGACTTTGACAAGAAGGATGTTGAGAAGAACCTGACGCTGTTCCTGTATCCGGATGACAGCGACGATGACGGAAGAAAGCTGCGTGTCTACCAGCAGTACTTCATGGTCAGCAATGCGGCACAGTATATCATCAAGGAACAGAAGGATCTGGGCCATGATCTGCACCATATGGGCGACTATGTTGCCATCCAGATCAATGATACCCACCCTTCCATGGTTATTCCTGAGCTGATCCGTCTTCTGATCCATGAAGGAATCATCTTCTCTGAAGCTGCCGGTATTGTTTCTGATGTATGTGCGTATACAAACCACACCATCCTTGCAGAAGCACTGGAGAAGTGGCCGTCCAGCTACCTCAATGAGGTTGTTCCGCAGCTCATGCCGATCATCGGCGGTCTGGACTGGGGTGTTGTCTGTGCATACAACAATAACAACGACCTCAACATCATCGACAAGGACGGACGTGTGCACATGGCCAAGATCGACATGCACTACGGTCATTCCATCAATGGTGTCGCAGCACTGCATACCGAGATCCTGAAGAACCAGGAGCTCCGCCCGTTCTACAATATCTATCCTGAGAAGTTCAACAACAAGACCAACGGCATCACATTCCGCCGCTTCATCATGCATTCCAATCCACAGCTGGCGGATTACATTGACACCCTGATCGGCAGCAGCTGGAGAACAAACGCGGACTCCCTCAAGGATCTGCTGCAGTTCTACAACGATGAAGCTGTCCTGAACAGAATCGATGAAATCAAGCGTGACAACAAGGTGCGCGCTTCAAAGTTCGTCGAGCAGAAGGAAGGCGTCAGCCTGGATCCGGATTCCATCTTCGATGTCCAGGTCAAGCGCATGCATGAGTACAAGAGACAGCAGATGAATGCTCTCTGGGTCATCTATGAATACCTGCGCATCAAGAACGGGGAAAAGCCGCAGCGTCCGATCACCGTTCTCTTCGGCGGAAAGGCCGCTCCTGCCTATTATCAGGCAAAGGCTGTCATTCATCTGATCCTGTGCCTGGAAGAGCTCATCAACAACGATCCGGATGTATCTCCGTACCTGAAGGTCGTCATGCTGAAGAACTACAACGTTGCCAAGGCTGAGGTCATCATCCCGGCAGCGGATATCTCCGAGCAGATTTCCCTGGCTTCCAAGGAAGCAAGCGGCACCGGCAATATGAAGTTCATGCTCAACGGTGCAGTCACCCTTGGCACAGCAGACGGAGCGAACGTTGAGATCGGAAATCTGGTCGGTCATCAGAACATCTATACCTTCGGCCGTTCCTCTGACGAAGTCATCGGCCTCTACAACACCAGCGGCTACAAGTCCATTGACTATTACAACAACAGTCAGTCCATCAAGCACTGTGTGGACTTCATCACAGGACCTGAACTCCTTGCCATCGGCGATGAGAAGCTCCTTGGCGACCTGAAGGACAACCTGATGCACAAGGACTGGTTCATGACACTGCTGGATCTTGAGGATTACTGCAGAGTCAAGGAAACCATGCTGTATGACTATGAAGACCGTGCAAAGTGGAAGAGAATGGAACTGGTCAACATCGCAAAGTCCGGCTTCTTCTCCTCAGACCGTACGATCAGGGAATACAACAGAGACATCTGGCATCTCAAATAACTGCCTGATTACGAAAAGCTCATCCTGAACAATCAGGATGGGCTTTTTTCTGCGTACAGATAACCATAAAAAACAGCCAGCATTGTTTCAGCTGACTGTTCTGTGCTGAATCTGATTACTTGGCCTGTTCTGCAGCCTTGGCAGCCTTTTCAGCCTGGCGCTCCTTCCAGAGCTCCTGGGCACGCGGTGCCCACTGTGCTGCATAAGGTACTGTCTTCTTCTGCAGTGCTTCCGGAGATTCCGGAGAGATGAGGTCTGTGCTGTGTGCACCGGTCTCCTCTACCATTCTGCCCAGTATCATCGGGTTCTCGAGCATCGGGCACGGCTGCAGCATGTTCGGGTTGAACGGCTGCTGCTCACGGTACTTCAGGAACAGCGGCTGTCTCAGGCAGTCCAGCAGGTCCTGATCCTTGATGTTTGCAGAGCTGTAGTGGATGAATACGCACGGCTCAACGTCACCGTTGGAGTTGATATGGCAGTAGTTCTTGCCGCCGGCAATGCATCCGCCGATGTACTCGCCGTCGTTCTGGAAGTCGATCGTGAAGATCTGGAACGGAGACTGTTCAGAACGGAGATATCTGACTCTCTTGTACACATATTCACGCTCATCCGGTGTCAGAAGCAGAGACGGGTCTGCATCATTGCCGATCGGCATGTAATGGAAGAACCATGCAATTCTTGCGCCCTTTTCAATGAGTGCATTCATGAACTCATCGGAAGTAACAGCCTTGTAGTTGACATGGGTGTAGCAGATGGAAACAGCAAACGGAATTCCATGTGCCTTCAGCATGTCAAGGGCATGCATGACCTTGTCATATGTTCCTGCACCACGGCGGGAATCCGTTGTCTCACGGGAACCCTCAATGGACGGTGCGAAGGAAATGTTGCCGCACTTTACAACTTCATCCAGCCACTCGTCTGTCATCAGAGTCGTGTTGGTGAAGATGTGGAAATAGCAGTCATTGTGCTTCCTGGCAAGCTTCAGGATGTCATCCTTGCGGACCAGCGGTTCGCCGCCTGTCATCAGGTAGACATATGTTCCGAGTTCCTTGCCCTGTGTGACGATGCGGTCCATGTCATCATAGGTCAGGTTCAGCTTGTTGCCGTATTCAGCAGCCCAGCAGCCGATGCAGTGCATGTTGCAGGCACTGGTCGGGTCGAACAGGATGACCCACGGGATGTTGCACTTGTACTTGGCAGCCATCTTTCTTTCACGCGGCAGTCCGAGCAGGGATGCATTGATGACGAAGTTGTTCATGAACTTGTCCATGCAGTTCTGGTCAATCTCGTTGAACAGACGCATTGTATACTTGTACCACTTGTTATCCTTATCTGTCAGAACCCTTCTGACATAGGCAAGCTGGTTCGGCATTGCGACGCTTCCGCCGTACTTGTCCAGCCAGTCCAGTACCTTCGGGATGTTGTTTTCCGGATCCTTCTGCAGGTAGCTGAGAACCTGCTTTACTCCGAAAGCCTTAACGCTTTCACTAAATGTAGTCATGCTTACATTCTCCTCTTTCCGGTGTTTATTTTGTCACTTCAAATCTGATTTTGGAACAGTTCTGCTTTCAAAAATGAACATAATCCAACATCTGTATAGCCTTTTGCAATGATCATTCCGGCATCATCTGCCTGCTTTCACACAGGTCTGACAAACTTGTTCACCCAAAGTTCAGATTTCCTCCCGTTTTTCTTCTCATTTCATCAGTATCCTTTTGACACTCCCACCACTGAAGTAGTGGGATTCTGACCTGTCATCCGGGCTCACTGCTCATGACTTCTGAGAGATATATCCGGATGCTTTAACCAGATTCGCTTTCCCTGCGGTTCAGAAGAATAACATCTTCTGAGTTGCAGGGCTTTTGTTACAGCGGGATGTGTCGTGTCCCTTTTGCCTGTATGAATTGCTTTGGCTCAGAAGCCAAAGGTGGAAATGGATGAAATGTGATTCTGCTTCATTCTTTTGATCAATGTATTCTGCTGGTTAACAAAGGTACTGAAGGTATTACTGCATCGTTTCTGATCCGGATGTGTCAGATCAGGTTCCGCATTCTTAAGAAGCCATGCACTGTAGAGGTCACGCTGGCAATGAATACCATCAATGATCTTCCACCGCTCACTGAGCTTTGGCTTCCGGTATTCTCCGGTATCATGGTGATACTGGGATGCACGGTATCTCCAAGTATCGACATATCTGATCTTCCTGCCACTGTAGGAAAGCTTCCTTTCAATGATCTCCATCAGTTCTGATGGTGCCTTAT
>OMUX01000256.1 GCA_900314345.1 uncultured Erysipelotrichaceae bacterium
ATGAGAGTCCGCAACCTCGGAAAGAAGTCTTTAAAAGAGGTTAAGGACAAGCTCAACGAACTCGATCTGGGCTTCAAGTCCTTCGAGTAATCAAGAGGAGAAACAGATATGTGGAATCGTAAATTCGGAAGAAACGCAGACCACCGCAAGGCTATGCTGCGCAACCTTGCTACTTCCGTCATCATGTACGGCAAGGTTGAGACAACATATACCAAGGCTATGGATATGCGCACAGTTGTTGACGAGCTGATCACGCTCGGCAAGAAGGGCGATCTGGCAGCCCGCAGACAGGCAGCTTCCTTCATCCGTGATGTATATGCAGATGAAGCAACAAGGCAGACTGTTCTGAACAAGCTGTTCAACGAAGTGGCTCCGAAGTACAAGGATCGCAATGGCGGATATACACGTGTCGTCAAGACAGGTGTTCGCCGCGGCGATGCTGCACCGATGGCAACCATCGAGCTGCTCTGAAAAACAATGTGAAGGGGCCTGGCAACGGGCTCCTTTTTTCAAGTTCAGGGAAAGGAGGATACCAGTGAAGAACAGGAAAAAACTGCTGGTTCATTTCATCATCTGTCTGATAGCAGCATTGCTTGTATGCATGCCATTGGCAAACGGCAGTATCGCCATGGGCAGCGATACCTCCTTTCATATTGACCGGATTGAGGCATTGTATCAGGCCATGGAAGCCGGGCAGCTTTATCCGAAGATTTTCTGGAATCAGAACTTCGGCTGGGGATATGGCTCTCCATTGTTCTATTCTGATTTCTTCCTGATCATCCCGGCATGGTTCCGCCATCTTGGCATGGGCATCCTTCCGTCATACAGATTATTTCTGTTCCTGCTGTTTTTCTGCATGGCCTGCACCATGTGTCATCTGGCCAGCGATGTGATTCACAAGGATTATCTTTCCACTGCTTCTGCAGTGCTGATCTATGTCTTTTCTTCTTATCTTTTTTCCACAATCTATAACCGTGGCGCGATCGGAGAGGCACAGGCTGCCGTGTTTGTGCCGCTGGTACTGCATGCCATGTGGGGAATATTCTGGAAAAACTGTACCAAGGCAGATGCCGCTGAGCTGATGCTTGGCTTCAGCGGTCTGCTTCTGTGCCATAACATCACATTCTTCCTGACGGAAATGTGGTTTGTCATCTACTACATCGTGCACTGGAAGATGATCCTGAAAAGAAAGAAACGGCTGTATGCCATTCTTTTTGCGGAAGCCGGAGCATTCCTTCTGACGGCATGGTTTTCCCTCCCGATGCTGGAACAGCTTGACAGCGGAAAGTACCGTATCAGTACCTATTTCAATGATCCGGAAGCACTTGGTGAATCCGGTGTGGATCTTAAAGGCGTATTTGATTTCTTTCAGTACAACCATGATCTTGTCGGCGGGGCAAACGGCCTGGGAGAAACAGTTCTTCCATTGCTGTATTTCACGCTGCCGAAGAACAGGCGCTCAGGCTTCATCAGGGATATGACGATATCCGGCTATATCCTTCTCTGGATGACAACGCGGTATTTTCCGTGGAAGCTGTTTCCGTTCATGAGCTTCCTGCAGTTTCCGCATCGTTTGTTCATTGTGAACTCCTCCATGCTTGCCGCAGCTGCCGGCTATGTCTTTGCATATCTTCCGGTCAGGAAGCAGGTTCACCAGGAAGCGAAGCTGAGCATTGCCGGTGTATTGCTTGTGACGATGTTCCTGCAGATCAATTCCCAGTACAACTATGGCGGTGTATATACGGATGATACGGAAGAATCCGTATTTCATGACGCTACTGTGTATTTTCCTACTGTGGACAACTGGTACAATGTGGCTGAGATCTCTTCACCGGACTATCTGCCTGCGGATACAGCAGTGGTTTACAACAGCCCTCGGATCATCGTTCACGGAATCATGAAGGACAGCGTGTTTGATGAAGACAGCAGTTCCATGTCATGGCATTACGATGGCGGCGGGGAGTATCTGTTCCCCAAGACCTGGTACAAAGGCATGAAGGTGAATGTTCTGGATCAGGGTAATATCATCGCAGCAGCTGATACTGCCATGGACCCGACAACAGGCGGATGTCTGTTCAGCCTGCCGGATGGTCTTCCGGAAACGGCATCCATTGTTCTGTACTATGAAGGCACCGGACTGCAGAAGCTGAGCAGGATGGCATCCATAGCCAGTGCAGTGACAATGACATGTATGGCTTTTATGATGTATCTGCAGAAGAGGATAAAGAGAAGATGAAGAAAAGAATCACATCCATATTCCTTGCAGTGATGCTGTGCGGGTGCACGCAGGCATCTTCTGCGTCAGGGTCTTCTGCCAAAGCTTCAGAAGCGCCGGCAGAACATACAGCAGAAGCGTCTTCCTCTGCATCCTTTGATATTTATGAAACAGCCATGCAGGGAATTTCGGTTCCGGATAACTACACTGCAGGCATACAGAGATCCTATACCATGACATTTGGCAATGATGAAGGACAGGGTGTCTATCAGATGGACGGCGTGATTGCCATACAGGATGATTCTCATGCGCGTATCTCACAGAACATCTGGTCAGACGGCATGCAGTCGGTGATTGACGGTTACTATGAAGAAGGCAGGCTGTATAACACCTACAACAATGTTTCATATTATGAAGACATGGACTTCAGCAGTCTGAAGGAAACAATGCTTGTACCGCTGGATCCTGCTGTAATCAAGGAAGGACAGGTTTCTTCTTTTACACAATCGGAAGAATGCTGTGCTGAGATCTTCACCATGGAGCTGAACAGCACCGGCGCAAAGGAACTTCTCGACCAGCGCTATGACATCTACGGGTTCAAGGACTATGAAAACTATCAGGTGGAATCCGGAACAATTACGCAGAAGCTGCAGGATGGATATCTCATACAGGAGATATCGGAGTTCCATGCATCATTGACAAGCAACGGAATCCCTGTTCAGGTGGAGTGCTCGACAAGTGCAGGATATACCGATATCGGAATGACTGCGGTGGAGACAACTGCAGAGCAGGAAGAGGCATTTGCGGCATACGTGAACTACAAGGATATTGATACCTCAAGGATCTCTGATGCGGACATTGAAGCCGATACACCTGGCAGCGATGCGGAAGAGACATTCCGCAAGCGTCTTCTTTCAAGACTCAGCTATACACAGGAGTCTGAAGATGTGTACAAAAGCGAGTTCAACACAAACGAAAGCTATACGGTGGATTTTGCCAATCACCAGTTCATCTATACGAATTATTCCAGCTCCTATGTTTATAACTGGAAGGGTGACAACGGTGGTTTCGGGAATACATGCAGCTATGATTTCGGCAATGGAACATATACCGATGACTGTGATGCATCCGTTATTGACATGATACAGAAAGTAAAGGATTATTTCGTCATGGAACTGTACTACTGCGGATTGTCGCTGGATGATCTGCAGGGCAGAGAGTGAAAAGGAGACTGGTTATGAAGGCAGTGATTTCAGTTGTAGGCAAAGACAGACCGGGCATTCTTGCGTTTGTTGCCAATCAGTGTGCAGACCGTGGCATCAACATTGAGGATGTGACGCAGAAGATCCTGCAGGACATGTTCACCATGGTCATGATCGTATCCATTCCCGGGGACCTGGATGGCTTCCATCAGATTGCAAGGGAGATGGAGGATGCAGGAGACAAGCAGAATCTGAAGATCCATGTCATGCATGAAGATGTCTTCAATGCCATGCATACCATCTGAGGCTGATCATGAGAAAAAGTTCAGATAAGATTCTTGAGACAGTCCGCATGATTGATGAGGAATGCCTGGATATCCGTACGGTTACCATGGGTATTTCCCTGATGGACTGCGCAGATTCTGATATCGACCGTTCCTGTGAAAAGATCTATGCCAAGATCACTACAAAGGCAAAGGACCTGGTGAAGACGGCAGAAGATCTGTCCATGGAATACGGCATTCCCATTGTCAACAAGCGCATCACCGTGACACCGATATCCTTGCTGCAGAGTGCAAGCGGCGGGGATCCTGTCAAGTATGCCAAGACGCTGGATCGTGCTGCCAAGGCGCTCGGCGTCAACTTCATCGGCGGTTATTCCGCACTGGTACAGAAAGGCATGACCAAGGGCGATGAAGAACTGATCCGTTCCATTCCGCAGGCATTGACGGAAACGGACGTTGTCTGTTCCAGTGTCAATATCGGTTCCACCAAAGCCGGCATCAATATGGATGCAGTCAAGCTTATGGGACAGGTCGTGAGAGAGTGTGCAGAGATGACGAAGGACAGGAACTGTGAAGCAGCTTCCAAGCTTGTGGTCTTCTGCAATGCTGTGGAGGATAATCCGTTCATGGCAGGCGGATTCCACGGCATCTCCGAACCTGACACTGTGATCAATGTCGGTGTTTCAGGACCTGGCGTTGTGCGCATGGCTGTCAAGGAAGCAGGCAAGGATGCCACAATGGATGAAATTGCCGAAGTGATCAAGAAGACTGCTTTCAAGATCACAAGAATGGGCCAGCTGGTCGGCACGGAAGCTGCCAGAAGACTCAAGGTACCTTTCGGAATCGTTGACCTTTCCCTTGCTCCGACACCGGCAGTCGGTGATTCTGTAGCACATATCCTGGAAGAGATCGGACTGGAACAGTGCGGCGGACCCGGAACGACAGCCTGTCTTGCAATGCTGAATGATGCGGTCAAGAAGGGCGGCATCATGGCATCCTCTTCTGTCGGCGGCTTATCCGGTGCTTTCATTCCCGTATCTGAAGATGCCGGAATGATCGATGCGGCTAAATCCGGTGCTCTGTCCATTGAGAAGCTTGAGGCAATGACAGCTGTATGCTCGGTAGGTCTGGATATGATCATCATTCCAGGAGATACAACAGCTGAAACAATCTCAGCCATTATTGCAGATGAAGCAGCCATCGGTATGATCAACACCAAGACAACGGCATGCCGTCTGATCCCTGCCATTGGCAAGAAGGAAGGGGAAGAGCTCAACTTCGGCGGATTGATGGGATATGGTCCCATCATGCCGGTCAGAAGACAGAGTCCCAAGGTCATGATTGACCGCGGCGGAAGGATTCCGTCTCCGATCAACAGTCTGAAGAATTGAAGGACTATGAAGCAGAAAGCTGAAACAGGTTTTCTGCTTTTTATGATACTGGGAATCATCTTCATCAGATGACATAGCAAGGTGCTGTGACCAGCAGGGATGCATATTCTTTCTGAATAGTTCCCATGATCTTTACATAGACATAGCCTTTCGCAAGGTTCAGATTCATCTGGATGGTCTTGTCATACTGTTCAAAAGGAATGGCGATCACCTGCTGATTATAGTGGATTTCAATCATGTCAGGATGCAGCTCGTATGCATTCCAGACATCCTGTCTGTTTCCCTTGTGTAAGGAGAGAGACAGAAGAGATCTGCCGGCTGGTACAGAGTCGCCGATGGAAAAGGTATTGCCGTTCTGCTGAATGGAAAGATCGATCAGAGGCCCCATGGTAATAAAGCTTCTTCCACTGGCTGCTGCATCGTGGAATGCATCGGAAAGAGGAAGCGATTCGTCGAGATAGAAGTAATTGATGCCATATGGGGTATCCGGTGAAAAGGCATCATGCCAGTCGGAAGAAGAAACAGGGATGAGGTGGCAGCCTTGATTCAGAAGAGAAATCCAGAGTTCCTCTGCTTTCTTGTTCCATAAGGAACGGTAAGGATGATCTTCATGCCATATTTCAATTCCATCAAGAAGACCCGGACTGTTCAGATGAAAATCCCAGTGGCAGCCGGTGCAGAATGGTTCTCCCGGATCACATGGATGTGCCGCAAATACAATACCTTTTGCACCATGAACAGACTGGATATGAGAATCCAGATTCACTGGAGTTAAGTCACGGAATTCTATGAAATCCTGTGCTGCCAGTACAATGACATGACCGTAATAGGTGGTCCATTCCATGCCACGCAGGACCATTGGGTTTCGCTGTGCAGAGGAAACTTCATCCAATGCAGAATCAGTATTGTGATCCGTGATGCTTATCACATCCAGCTTCTGTCTTTCTCCAAGGTCCAGAAGCTGCTGTACGGAAAGTTTTCCGTCAGAGTGGAATGTATGGGCATGGGTTTCAATGCTGTACCATCTCATAGGATTCCCTCCACATCAAGATCATAGGTGACTTCCCTGCTGGCAATGTAGTTTGCATGCAGGAAGACATCGATGTTTCCGGCATGAATGCAGGACCGGTGGAAACCTGGTGATGCTTTGTCCTCTGAGATGATGAGATCCATGTCCGGATCATGACGATGGGCAAAGCCAAGAAAAGCATCGTTGTTGTTGAGGGAAAGCGTGATGAGATTGGCTATCTGATCACACTTCGGAATGGATGAAAGATTTCCCTCAGAAAGATAGTATCCCCAATGCTGAATGCCTTCCATTGTCAGATGCTGTATTTCCTTCTGGTCCATGAGATACTTGGGAGAATAATGGATATGGATGAGAAGCGAATGAAGATCCTGCGGAATATCGATACGGAAGGATAATGTGGTCTTGTTCATGGGTGGCTGGAACGTGATGGTTTTATGAAGAAGATTCATGGCATTCCCTTTCTTGATCATATTTTGACATGATACAGCACTGAAATTTACACAGATCTTCTATAATCCAGACTGCGGGAGAAAAGATATGCTCAGGAGACGTATTGTCATGACACTGATCGGTGTCACTATCTGCGGGTTCAGCGTCGGAATGTTCAACTTCTCACAGTTCGGGATGGATCCTTTCCAGACATTCGCTCATGGCATTTGGAAACATACATCCTTCAGCTATGGGTTTGTATATATGGTCATCAACGGAATCATGTGTGTCCTGGACTGGTTTCTTGACAAAACGAAGATCGGCATCGGTACTTTCATCAACCTGTTCCTGCTTGGCTATGTGGTGGATTTCTCAACAGCCCTGTGGACAGGACTGATTCCGGATCCTTCCACAGTGGTGGGATTCCTGTTCCTACTTGCAGGGATTGTCATCATGTGCCTTGGATCAGCACTGTACTATACAGGAAACCTCGGTGTATCAACCTATGATGCCATACCATTATGCATAACAGAGCGGAAGGATACAGACTTCAGGAAAGTAAGGATATCGTGCGATCTGATCTGCACCTTGACCGGCTTTCTGCTTGGCCAGATGCCGGGAATCGGGACGATCATCACTGCTTTCTTCATGGGTCCTCTGATATCCTTTTTCAACAGGACAGTGGCAGAGCCATTGCTCAATGGAAGGAAGTGATCATCTTCCTGCCGTCTTCAGGGCAAGGGACAGGTTCCTGGTGGTGATGTTCGTGACACCATCGCGCAGGAACCTTTTCATTTCCTCTTCTTCCTTCACGGTCCATACAGAGACACCGATGTCGTTTTTCCGGCAGATGGTGAGGAACTGTTCTGTTGCAATGAGATAGTTTGTATTGACGACAGGAATATTTCCGTCTCTGCAGATGCTGCAGATTCTTTCAGCGGCTTCCGGTATGAAGGAAGGATCCTGCGCACATCTGTTGAATACATCCGGAACATATTCTTCGATGTTGAGGAATACCGTTATGCTGTTTTCCGGAAGGCTCTTCATGCGGTCAATGGATACAGTGCCGGAGTAGATGAGCCTTTTCTCAAGACCCAGCTTCTCCGCAGCTTCAAGAACGGGTGCTTCAAGACCGGGCTGCTTGAGGTCACAGTTGATCCGGATGGATGGATTTCTGCGGATGGCAAGGAAGACCACGGAAAGATCCGTATATGTAGATGGGTTATTCGGGTCCGGTTCATCGTGGGAGATCACAAGGGTGTCATTCATCCGGCGGATGTCCATCTCAAGGGCATCTGCCTTTGTGGTGATGGCATAGTTGATGAACTGCATGCTGTTGTCCTTGGTATTGTCTGCACCGGAATGTGCTGTGATCATTGTCTTCATCATTTCTTCTCCTTTGTGTTGTGCAGTATAAAGCGACAATGAAATGGATTGATCAAGCATATGTAAAATAAAACGCATTATGAAAGGCTTTATGAAGATTTAACTGAAGTTTAGCCTGCATTTGAAGACGCCTTGATTTCCCGTTCCTATACTTGGAATTGCTGTTGAAAGGGGAAGAGGAAATGTTCAAGATGCTGAACCCGCATCGCTTCTATCATGCGGTGGGAAAGAAAAAATTCTGGGAGTTCATTCTGCTGGCGGTATTCATACTGTTCTTCTATGGTCCGCTGCTCAATATGGTGCTTCTGTCCTTCTCCAATAAATATGAAGTACCTCATGTGTTTGCAACGGAATGGGGATTCAAATGGTGGCAGTACATCTTCCAGCAGAAGAACCTGGTCACTTCCATCGGTCAGTCACTGATCGTTGCTGTGGTGACGACTGCGCTGTCCATGCTGATATGTATTCCGGCGGCATATTCCATTGCAAGATTCAAGTATAAGGGAAGGAAGATGTTCATGTTTTCGTTCCTTCTGACCAACGCTTTTCCAAAGCTTGGCATCTATACCTCCATCGCCGTTCTCTTCTATAGGTACGGATTAATGGGAACCTATGCCGGTGTCGTCATCATTCACATGATCAATTCCATGATGTTCATGGTGTGGCTTCCTGCCAGTGCCTTCCGTTCCGTGCATCGTCAGCAGGAGGAGGCAGCCAGGGATGTCGGCGCAGGTCCGATCAGGACTTTCTTCCAGGTTACTCTTCCCATGGCAATGCCGGGCATAGCAGTTGCGACGCTGTATACATTCCTTGGTTCCATGGAAGAAGCACAGGGAACCATGCTGGTCGGCATGGGAAGGATCACGACAATGCCGGTTGCCATGTATGGAATCATCCTTGATTCCTCAGCGGTGCAGGTTGGTGCAGTGTTTGCAATCCTGCTGATCATACCGAGCGTTCTCATGATCATCGGCATGCGGAAGTATATCGGGCCGGAGGCGATGGCCGGCGGCTTCAAGATGAAGTAATAAGGGGAAAGATATGAGTGAAGCGGAAAACAGAAAAGTGATTCTCGAACTCGATGATATGGCAAAGAAGTATGACAACGGCGATGGTGTCGAGCATGTCAACCTCAAAGTATATGAAGGGGAACTGGTCACATTGCTTGGACCTTCAGGGTGCGGAAAATCCACAATCCTGAGATCCGTTGGCGGATTCCTCGATACGACTGCAGGTGATATCAGGATCGATGGAAATTCCATTGTTGATCTTCCTCCGGAAAAGAGACCGACGGCTATGGTGTTCCAGAGCTATAACCTCTGGCCGCATATGACCATCTATGAGAACCTTGCGTTCGGTCTGAAGCTGAGGAAGATTCCGAAGAATGAAATTGATTCACAGATCAAGGATATCCTGAATCTTGTGAATCTGCCGGGCTGTGAGAAGAAGTATCCAAGCCAGATGTCCGGCGGTCAGCAGCAGCGTATTGCCATTGCAAGAAGCCTGCTGCTCAAGCCGCATCTTCTGCTGCTGGATGAGCCGTTCTCTGCTCTGGATGCGAAGATCCGTCAGCAGATGAGAGAGGAACTCAAGCGTCTGCAGCAGAAGACAGGCATCACGATCGTCTTTGTCACACACGATCAGGAAGAAGCCATGGCACTGTCCCACAGGATCGTGGTCATGAACAAGGGAAAGATCGAGCAGATCGGTACACCGGAAGAGATCTATGACAATCCGGTCAGCGAGTATGTGGCTTCCTTCATCGGTGAAAACAATTTCATCAAGGAAGGGGAGAAAACCATCGCTGTAAGACCGGAGGACATCACAGTCATTCCTGGCAAGACCGATGGAAACCTGATCGGTACTGTCAGCACGATCATGCTGATGGGACACTATGTTGTCATCACCGTGAAGCATGAGGACGAAGTCATCAAGTGCAATATCAACCGTGAGCTGTCGGAGAAGATCAAGGTCGGCGATGATGTGACCCTGGTCTATGGCAAGCATCATGTGTTCGTTAACGGCCAGAAGGCCGACTGAAAAGGGGAAACAGGCGTAAGGATACGCTGTTTCATATAAGGAGAGGAAAAATGAACTTCAGAAAGATTACTTCAGCAGTTCTGGCCGCTGTCCTGTCTGCAGGAATGCTTGCAGGATGCGGCAGCAGTTCTACCGCAGCCGCAAGTGGAGAAAAGCAGACCGTTACCCTGTGGGCAACCGGTTCTGACAATGTCCGCGCTATCTTTGAAACGCTGACGAATGATTTCAACAACAACAGTGAGTACAAGGATCAGTATCAGGTGGAGCTTCAGTTCATGCTCAGCGGTACGGGTACACAGTCCTTGACGGATATGCTTGTTGCAGCATATCAGGCAAAGCAGACGAAGACGAATATAGACTTTGACATCGTTGACCTGGGCGGTGATGATCTTTCCAAGATCGTTGCTCAGATCGGTGAGGAAAGCTTAGAGAAGCTCGATGAGACAAAGGTCCCGAACAGAAAGAACATCAAGTCCGAAAGTGCTCTGGCAACTGACTATACACAGGCATATCGTGGTACAACGGTCATTCTTGCCTATGATTCCGAGAAGGTTCCGAACCCTCCCAAGACAATGGATGAGCTGGTCGAATGGATGAAGGCAAATCCTGGAAGATTCGTCTACAACACACCTGGTACAGGCGGTGCCGGCGATTCTTTTGTAAGAACCGCTGTATATAACTTCATCGATGATGCTTCAGCAATGACAAGCGATGTTCCCAAGTGGGAAGAACAGTGGAACGAGGGGTTCGAATTCCTCAAGGAGATCAACCCTTACATGTACCAGTCCGGCGGTACAGTCGTCTATCCTAACAAGAACCAGGGTGCTCTTGATCTTCTGAACCAGGGTGAGATTGACATGTGCCCGATGTGGGCGGATATGGTTCTGTCTCAGCGTAATGCAGGGCAGATCAAGGATTCCATCAAGATCACACAGATTTCCCCGGCATTCACAGGATCCCTGCAGACCCTTGCTGTTCCGACCATCGGTTCCCACAAGGAAGGTGCTTATGCATTCATGAACTACATGTGCTCTGATGCTGCACAGCAGATCCTTGTTTCCCAGATGGCAGCCATTCCTCTGGTTGATACCGCAAATCTTGATATGAAGGGATTTGAGGATGTGCAGAACCTGGATGTCTCCAGCTTCCGTGTCATGTCCATCGGTACATTGAGCACAGACTTCAACCAGAAGTGGGATGACGATATTGCATCTCTGAACTGAAGCTTTACCCCCTGCTGTTCATGCAGGACGAAAGAATGGAGTTGGATATGAAGAAGAAGGAAAAGAAACGGATGGCTGCAGCGTATGCGATGGTACTGCCGTCATTCATCATAGTGATGCTGACAGTGGCATATCCGATTGTCCTGGCTGTAATCCGCAGCTTCACTGACGGCAAGACCGGTGGCTTCACGCTGGATAACTACAGGTACTTCTTTGAAACCCCTGCCCAGCTGAAAAACATTCTGTACACGCTGTATGTCGTGGTTGTGACAGTTGTGCTTGCCATTGTGATTGCATACCTTCTGGCATTGTATCTGCGCTTCAGCAAGTCAAAGATTGCAAAGACCATCGGCACTTTGTATCTCCTGCCACGGTTCGTGCCGGCTATGTGTGCAGTCTATGCCATGATTACGATCATCAGAGACTCTGGTCTCATCAACAGGATCAGCCTGGTGTTCGGTCAAGATCTGAAGCTGGGACTGATGTATCATGCATCAGGTCTCATCGTGATGAATCTGTGGTTCAATATTCCGTTTGCTGCTCTGATCATCGCTTCAGGATTAGGGGCGATTCCGGATTCCATTATTGAAGGCGCAAGGGATGTCGGTGCAAACAAATGGAAGGTATTCATGAACATGATCCTGCCATTATCCGTAAAGGATGTCATCGTTGCCGCAACATTTGTATGGATGACGAACGTCGGATCCTTCACGACTCCGTATCTGATGGGCGGAAATTCACCGAAGATGCTTGGCATTGCATTGTTTGATCAGTTCAACAAGTATCTGGATTTCAACCGTTCCGCTGCTCTGTCAGTGATCATGTTTGTGATCTGTGCTGTATCTGCAGTGGTATATATCCGTTCCAATCTCAAGGAAAACGAGTGGGAACAGCAGTGATCTGAATTATCAGTAATATGGTACCAATGCCGCAGTTCATGCGGCATTTTAAGAAGGAGAGAATATGAAAGATGTCATGTTGATCGGACAGGCTTCCAGAGATGAAAACATCGACTATACCGGAAACAAGGTCATTGAGTACGGCGGTGCAGTGTTTTATGGAGAATATGCAGTCCGTGCTTCCGGCGGTGCAGTGTTTGCTTCTTTGAAGATGAATCCGGGAGACCGTAACATCATTGATGCCTATGACCTGGATGACGATCATATGAAGATCCTGCCATCCAGGAAGACAACAAACATGCGGAATACGTATTTCACCAAGGACAGGGAAAGAAGGCTGACAGAGATTGTACAGCAGGCAGACCAGATCGCCTGTGATGAGATCCCGGATATAGCCTGCAGCATCTACCACGTGGCAGGACTTCTTTACGGAGACTTTGACGAACAGCTGTTTCCTTTCCTTGCAGAAAGAGGAAAAGTGTCAGCGGATATGCAGGCTTTCCTGAGACACAATGAAGAAGGAAGGTCTGTTTATCATGACTGGCAGAACAAGAAGAAGTACATGCCATACTTCTCCTATCTGAAAACAGACTCTGCGGAAGCTGAGATTCTGACAGGAACATCCGACAGAAGAAAGGCTGCAGAAATACTTCATTCCTATGGAGCGAAAGAAGTCATGGTGAGCAATTCGGAGGAGATGCTCATATTTGACGGAGAAAAGTACTATACCGCTCCGGTCAGGGCAAGGAATCTCAGTGGACGTACTGGAAGAGGAGATACGGTTTTTGCATCATATCTGACCA
>OMUX01000259.1 GCA_900314345.1 uncultured Erysipelotrichaceae bacterium
CGGTCATAGTTAATATCATCTTCATTGATCATTGCCGTTATGCTGCTTAGTTTCATTGTCACAGTATCCGATTGCGGAACTTTAATGATTGATGCCGTGTTTACTGGAAAGTAACTGCGCTGGTATTTACTATTAGGTACCGCACAATAGTTATCGGTAGTAAAGGACATGATCGGAACTGAATCATATACACTCATGATATCTGCCCACAACTCCAGGAAATCTTCTAACCGTTCTTCCCCTGTTCCTGGCTGACTGATGATTTCATTCCATGTTTTCATACTGTTGCCTCTTTCTTTATCACTGCAGACATTGCAGAAGATATCTCCTGATCCGTAAACATTTGATGTTTTGCTCGCCAGTCAAAATCCTCTTCACCAATTACCGGTTTGATCTTTTCAAGAAACAGTTCATCTTTCTGTCTCAGCAATTCATAAAACAGCATTCGCTCGATATACATCGCATTCCGTTGGATTGTTTCATATCGCAGCATACTGGTTTTATAGTCATCAGCCATTTTTAGAAGATGAAAATTCTCCCTCTTAAGATTAGTAATAATCGCCGGGTTATTATCAATTTCTATTGTCAAAGCATATTCATTGATCTTTTCTGCCGCCGAAAGTAGTTCATCGTATAAAGTCATAGTTCTCTCCTACTTTGGAGCAAATTGCCCCAAACAGCACTCATTCAGGATCGCACATATATCAGTGCCTCCAATGTATCCTGAACCTCTCGCAAAAGTTCATTTAAGTTCTGACGTTCATAATCAGTCAGCACCGTCAGATCTACGTTGCTCAGGTATTTGTTGACGTTTTTTAGTTTCTTGGTGACAACTTCATTTACATCCTTTTCCTTTTCTGATTTCCAAAGAAATCTCTTATCCTCACCATTTAGGATCTTTTCGTCAGAATTGAAATAAGCAAGGATCCCCTTTACCGTCCCATCAGAGATTCCTGTCATTTCTGTGATCCACTCACGTTCTCGCCCGGCAGGCTTTTTCCCTTCCTGGATCAGCTTTTGATAATACTGGTGAAGCTGCCACACTTTCTCCCGCCGTTCTTCTTTGGTGTCCGGATGATGAGCATTACTACAAATTGCTATCAATCCAAATTCATCCTCACCCAAAGATTCATCCAGATACTGGCAGGGAACAAATCCTTTGAGTCTCCGGCCAAGATACATATAATCTCCACCCTCTCTGGTGATCTGCTCAATTGCCAGGTATCTCTTATGACCGGTATTCAACAGATAGCCATTTTGCGTCTTTTTGACCAGCAGTGGCTGTAAAAGACCAACCTCTTCAATGCTCTGCCTTTTGATCCGAATTTCCTCGTCGTTGACAGTCCAGATATTCTCTGGATTAAGTCGAATGTCCTCAAGATCCAGATAAACGATTTTTCCCTTCCTGGCTTCTTCGATGCTGTCCTGATTCAGTAATCCTTTTTCTCTGTCTGTAAGCAGTCCCATGATTATGCCTCCCCCATCACTTCTGAAATCAGTTCTCTATAATCCCGAGCAACGTTTGCTTTCTGGTTATCGATAAGTATTCCACTCTGGAACCCGGCATCCTTTACCGGCTTGGCTTGGAAGCGTATCTGTGACTGATACACATGATTGTTTCCATAGGTTTCTCTGATCCGCTCACAGTAAAGCCGATCGGTAGTTGTTCTTTGTAGCATTGTGATCAGGATCATGTAATTGAAATCAACTCCATCAATCTGTTCAAGGATCTCTTTGCAATGATCAAGTGTCAGTACGATTCCGTCTTCTGAACCCTTATCTGCGACCGTAGGAATAATCACTTCATCACAAGCACATAATGCATTTGTGCTGCACATATTCAGCGAGGGATTATTGTCAATCACGATCTCGTCATATTCCTTCAAATCCTTCAGTGCTCTTCGCAGTTTGAATTGCTGGATGCCTGCAGTCTCCTGCAGCATTCTCCTCTCAATTGCAAACAGGTAGATGCTGGATGGAACGATATCCAGATTCCGAACTCTGGTCGGATAGATACAATCCCGGATATTAGCTTCCCCTGCCATTACATCGGTGATTGTCTTCTCCGGCGTGATATCCGGAAGTAAAATGTTCGACAGGTTTGCCTGACCATCGAAATCGATCAGCA
>OMUX01000262.1 GCA_900314345.1 uncultured Erysipelotrichaceae bacterium
TTGTCTCCATTGCACCGCTGCAGATGGTCATGCAGGCAGAGGACAATAAAGTACCTATAGCTGGAAGTTCCTTCTCTTTCCATGGAAAACCTCTTCCTTATGCGAACTATGTTCCTTCTGACAAGGCATGGAAGAAGAAACTCATGCTGGAAACCATAAAGCATCATGAACCGTATACAAGACAGCTGCTCCTTGATGTCTATCACAATGACCATGATGAAAATGCAGAAATCAAAGTAGAGAACATCCATGGTCCCATTCTGCTTCTGGGAAGTGCTCTGGACAGCATGTGCCCGGATGAAGAAACCATCACTGCCTTGACACAGAGACTGAAGGAAAAGGGATTTCCCTATCCATGCAACTCCATCATCTATCCCCATCTGAGTCACTACATCACACCGATCAGGCCACTGTCCGCAAGAATGTTCAAAGCAGAACGTAAGTATCCAGCGGAATGCCGCCAGGAAAGAAAGCAGAGCTTCGAAGATACCCTCACGTTTCTCAAGGAGAGCTGGATATGAAAACAGCATTTCTGTTATCCATTGTCATGATGGCAGGCCTCTTCCTGATGCTGTACGCCGGCGTCGGACTGATTCAGGAAAAGAAATACTTCACTTCTGCCCCGAAGGAACTGCAGGATCTGATCCCTGAACATATACCAGAACGGTTCCATGGAGCGCATGTCCTGGGATGGATTCTGATGATCCTTTCCATGATTCTGCTGTTTGGTGCTGCTGTCTTTGCCGGATATGATGGTGTGCAGAATCACTTCACCTTCCTGCAGCTTTTCATCAGATACCTTGTGATGTTCTTTCTGCTGAAGGTATTCGATATCGTCTTCTTTGATCTGTACCTTCTCTGTAATTCCGGTTTCTATCCGCATTTCTATCCACAGGTGAATGGCCATACAGACATGCACTTGTTCGGCTTCAATGCAGAATCACACATCATCCAGATCCTTGCCTGCATCCCCTTGTCATTGTTACTGGCATGGATCTGTACATTGCTGTAAAGGAGAACATCATGAGTAAAAAGTATGAGCCAAAGGAATTAGTGAAGATCAGCCGCTACCAGAATTACTTTCCGACATTGCCAAAGGATATTCAGCAGGATATCTATGCAAGGATGGAAGAACTGATCGAAGAGGAAAAGCAGTACTGCGACAAAGGCAACTACAAACACATGGCACAGATCCTGACATCCATTGCCATGTATGAAGTCCTGCAGAAACACGGCAAGAGTGAAGAAGAAGCCTACAGGATTGTTTCGGAAGAAATGTGGAAATTCCTGGATCCTTCCGGAATGCAGAAGCTCGCCAAGAAGAGTTTCTTTCTTCCGCTCATGAAGAAGATCGTTCCTTTCGGTTTCCGCAAGGGTTCCGGCTATGGCTGGAGATATACATGGCACAAGGATGATCCGAAGGACAGGTTCCACTTTGAGACCAATGAATGCATCTACGCAAAGATCCTTGGCAAGAGAAATCTTCTGAAGCTGGGCACCATGTGCTGCCAGGCGGATGTCATCAATTACGGAAATCTTCCGTATACGGACTTCAGACGCACGAAGACGCTCTGCTATGGCGATGACTGCTGCAACTTCGACTTTGTACGGCATGAAGGCGCTCACAGTTTTACAAGAAGCAAATGCAGATAAGGAAATCACACATATGGAGAAAATACACATTGAAAAAGGCAGTGTACAGGAAACACTGATCGCTCCTCTTTATGCAAGGAAGCTGTGTGCAGAGCAGTTCCCCGCCCTGTACCAGGATAAGTATGCCGCTATGATCTGCGACAGGATTGACTATGACTTCTCACAGTTCAGGAAGAAGGAAAACAGCACCATGTATCAGTTCGGCGATCTGGAAGGTGCCATGCGTGAAAAGGACATGCTGTGGGAGATCACAGACTATCTGAAGACACACCCGAAAGCTGCTGTTGTCAATCTTGGCTGCGGTCTGAACATGACCGGAAGAAGTGCAGACAACGGGCAATGCCATATCTACAACCTGGACTTTCCCGATGTCATCAAGTCAAGAAACGAAATCATTCCTGCCGGAGAAAGAGAAGAGAACATCGCCTGCGATCTGAATGACTTTGCATGGATGGAAAAGATTGATCCATCCAACGGTGCAGTTCTTTATGCAGCAGGTGTATTCCATTACTTCACCACAGAGCAGATCAAAAGCATGGTCATTGCCATGGCAGATCATTTTCCGGATGGAAGACTGGTATTCGATACCGTAGGGAAGTTCGGACGGGATGTGTTGATGAAGAACACGCTGAAGAACATGGGCATGATGAATGATATCTCAGAGTTCTTCTATGCAAAGGATGAAAAGGACCTGGAAGGCTGGTCTGACAAGGTGAAGCTTGTATCCAGAAAGAGCTACATGCAGGGCTATTACAAGCTGGATGATCCGAATATCAAGGGTATTCACAGATTCATGGCAAAGCTCTGTGATGACCTGGCAAAGATGTATATCAACCGGATGGAGTTCCAGGCTGGAATATGCTGAAGGTGACATATCGCTACTGGAATGTCATGGTTCCCTTTCTTGCACATTCCCTGAAGAAACACTATTCCAGAACATTCATCAATGAAACAGTGAAGAAAGGAAAGCAGCTCTACAAAGCCATGCTGGAAGAAGCACCGGATGTCGGTTCTGACAATCCCATGGCAAAGAACATCTATGCATCCTTTGTTGTACTTGCTCTGTATGAAGCAAGCAACCGAAGGATCACGGAAAAGGCACTGCGGAAGACAACAGAGGAAATCCTGCATATGCCTGTCATGAAGCTCATGGGGCTGGATGTTGACTACCGCAAGTCCAAAGGCGTACAGAAGGAAAACGGTCGTTTCCATGCCTGCGCTGAATGGATTGAACAGAATCCGCAGTACCGGGAAGCATCCTGGGATTTCAACTTCGATGACAGCAGGCATAAGGATGGAACCTTCTACTGGTTTACGCATTGTCCGATTGAACAGTACTGCTGCAGCCATGGACTGATTGATATCCTTCCTGTTCTCTGTGACATTGATGAAATGACTGCAGACCTCATGCATGCAAAGCTCGAGCGTCATGAAACACTTGCCAAAGGCGGAAAGATCTGCGACTACTGGATCTACAGCAAGGATCTCAAGGAGCCGGAATAACATGATCTTCCATGTAATCGGAAAAGAAGGAAGACCAGCAGTACTCTTGATCCATGGCATGGGCTGCAATGCAGAGCGTTCCTTTGCCATTCCCGCCGGCATTCTGAGCAGGACATACCGTGTGATCACTGTGGATCTCGATGGCTATGACGGCAATGGAACAACATTCACTGCAATCCATGACCAGGCAGAGAAGATCGCTGTCTTTCTGAGACAGCAGTATGAAGGAGAGCTGTATGCATGCCTTGGCATGTCCATGGGCGGTTTCATTGCCATGGATATGGCATGCCGCTGCAATATTGAGATACAGAATCTCATCCTGGACAGCGGTTATGTACCGCCTCTTCCATTTCCGAAGCTGTTCTCAAGACTTGTGGCTGATGGTTTCCTGCAGATCCTGGAAGGGCACCCATCCTCTTTTACACTGCACGGCATGAATAAACTGATGGCATATGTTTTTAAGAAGAGTGAACTGTGTCCGGATGCCTCCTGGCAGACCATCTATAACAGTGAGTATTCATGCATGAAATGGGAATTGCCTGACAATCTGGAGATTCTGAATTCTCCTTCCACGGTATTCCTGCATGGTGCAAAGGAGAAGTTCATCATCAAGGGTTCACGTATCCTGAAGGAAAGACTGCCTGAAATGAAGATCATATGCATCGGAGATTATGGCCATGGCGAACTCATGTTCACCTACCCACATGATTATGCAGAGATGATTGTCTCTGCTGCAGGGGCATGATGATGCCCAAAAAACAGCGAATGAATCCCACTTGTAAAAAGCCAGCAGAGTGCTATACCAACAAGTGCATCAAGGAGGAAAGAACATGAAGAAACAGTTTTCCGTGATCCTTTCTGCACTGCTTGCCGCATCCCTTGCAGGATGTGGATCCAGCAGTACAGCAGCCTCGGCATCTGAGGCCACAACCGCACCTGCAGAAACAACTGCAGCAGCTTCCGCTTACAAGGCAGGCACCTATACCGCTGCCGCAGGCGGTCATAACGGTGATGTGACTGTTGAAGTCACATTCTCCGATGATGCCATCACAGGTATCACAGTCAAGGATCAGAAAGAAACACCGACACTTTCTGACAAGGCACTCAATGATCTGCCTGCAGAGATCGTTGATCAGCAGACCCTTGCTGTAGACAATGTCTCCGGTGCAACATTCACATCCATGGCTGTCAAGAATGCCGTAGCTGACTGCGTCGACCAGGCAGGCGGTGATTCCAAGACACTTTATGATGCGCCTTACACCAAGGCCCCTGAAGCAACAGATGACATTGATACCGATGTTCTGGTCATCGGCGGCGGCACTGCTGGTCTGATGGCTGCCTATGAAGCAGGCAAGGCTGGTGCAGATGTCACTCTCATTGAAAAGCTGGATGTTGTCGGCGGTACATTGAATGAAGCTGCCGGTCTTCTGCTTACAGTGGGCAGTGAAGAGAATGATTCCAGTATTGATGATTCCCTGGAACGTGTCACAGACTTCTACAAGACTGTCAACACAGACTCTGCTCTGCAGCCAGACTATGACTTCACTGCAAACCTCATGTCCCAGACAGGCAAGACCGTCGATGAACTGATTGACATGGGACTGGATCATACCGATGTTGACATGGGCGGCTATGCCGGCACTATATTCACAATCGGCTATCAGCTTTCCGCAGACCTGCAGAAGGCATGCACAGACAATGGTGTGAAAATACTCACCGGGACTGCAGCAGACTCTCTTGTCACAGACAGTGATGGTGCAGTCACAGGTGCCAAGGTTCATAACGATACCGGTTCCTTCACCATCAATGCAAAGAAGACCATTGTCGCCTGCGGCGGTGCTTCCTGGAATACAGACATGGTTCCTGAAAAGAAGTCCAGTATCGATGTTCATGAAAAGACACAGATCGGTTCCACCGGTGATGGCATGACCATGCTCAAGGAAGCTGGTGCCAAGATGGCTGACAATGATCCTTACATCAAGTCTTCTCAGCCGGATTACGCTGATGTCTTCCATAACGACTGGTCCAACACCCCTTCCAACAGCATGGCCATCCTGATTGATGCTGACGGCAAGCGTTTCACCAACGAAGCTCAGCCTGCCGCAACCGTGCTGAACAAGAAGATGATTGATCACAACTCCAGTGCATACTGGTTCCTGATCGATGATGACAACACAATCGGCTATGATGCTGACTACTTCGAAAAGGTCAAGGAATTCGCAGCTGATGACAACAGCAAGGCTGTTGTTCACGCTGATTCCCTGGAAGAACTTGCCGGAAAGCTCAACGTTGATGCTGACACGCTGAAGAAGACAGTGGAAGACTACAATACTGCATGTGAAGCAGGCAGTGATGCAGAATTCGGCAAGGATGCAGAGAATCTCAAGGCATATCCGGAAGATGGCGGCTTCTATGCCGTCTATCAGAGAATCGGATCCTGGGGCACAATCGGCGGGGCTGTTGTTGATGAACAGCAGCACGTCCTGAATACAGACGGTCAGCCGATTGCAAACCTCTTCGCAGCCGGTGAAACAGCAACAGGCCAGCTGTTCGGCGACTACTACTTCGGCGGTTTCTCCCTGGGTATGTATACAACAGCCGGAAGAATTGCTGCTGAAACAGCAGTATCCGAACTCAACTGATATATCGTTTTCCAAGGAACAGTTCTGTATGATACAGGGCTGTTCCTTTCTTTGTGTCTTTCATCATGTTCATCAATCAAGAACACCATAGTTCCTGCTACAATTACTCACGGAGGATTTTTCATTCATGAATCTGATTACACCTGAAAACTATGATCCTGTTCTTTCCATCAGGGAGACACAGGAAGCGATCAAATACATCCGTGATACATTTCAGAAGGAATTCGGAAGGGAAATGAATCTTTCCCGTATCAGTGCACCGATGTTCGTTACGGAAAGAAGCGGTCTCAATGACAACCTCAACGGTGTGGAACGCCCGGTATCCTTTGATGCAAAGGAGCTGCCTGAAGAGGAACTTCAGGTTGTACAGTCTCTGGCCAAGTGGAAGCGCCATGCTTTGAAGAAATATGGCTTTTCCATGCATGAAGGCTTGTATACCAACATGAATGCCATCCGCAGGGATGAAGAACTCGACAACCTGCACAGCATTTATGTTGATCAGTGGGACTGGGAAAAGGTCATTGCGAAGGAAGAAAGAACTGTTGAAACACTGGATGCTACGGTGCGTGAGATCTTCAAGATCATCAAGCATATGGAACATGAAGTCTGGTACAAGTATCCCCAGGCTGTCTGTCATTTAGCGGATGATGTCTTCTTCATTGATTCCCAGGAACTGGAAGACATGTATCCTGATCTTTCCACCAAGGAACGTGAGAATGCCATCGTCAAAGACAAGAAGTGTGTGTTTATCAGAAAGATCGGATGGCCTTTGAACGGAAGCAGAAAACCGCATGATGGAAGAGCACCGGACTATGACGACTGGAGCCTCAACGGAGACCTGCTGTTCTGGCTGCCGGCCCTGAACCGTGCTCTTGAGATTTCCTCCATGGGTATCCGTGTGGATGAAGAAAGCATTGTAACGCAGTGCAAGGCAGCACACTGTGAGGAAAGACTGGAGCTTCCCTACCACAAGGCAATTCTGAACAAGGAGCTCCCCTACACCATCGGCGGAGGCATCGGTCAGAGCAGACTGTGCATGTTACTGCTGAACAAGGCACATGTCGGAGAAGTACAGGCAAGCATCTGGCCGGATGACATGATTGCTGAGTGTGAGAAGCACAATATCTACCTTCTTTGACACTGATGATCAAGGCACTGAATAGGATCAACAGCTTTGTCTATGGTACCTGTCGTAATCCGTACCTGAAGGAGGATATAGACTGCTATGGAAAAGAAATATACAAACCGCTATAACAGCTTCTGCAGCAGTCTGGATTCTCTGAAAAGGGTGGAAGGTCGCGACATCACAGACGAATTTGTACTGAGTGGAACAATTCGGAAATTCATACTCACTTTCGATATATCCTGGAAAGTCATGAAGGATATCATCGTCAACTACCACAAGATCACAAGTTTTACGACCGGTTCCCCAAGAGAAACACTGCGTACCGCTGCCAGTGTTGGATTAATTGATGATCAATGGATGGATATGCTGGAAGACCGGAACAATCTGACGCATGACTATGATTCTTCTCTTGCTGAGAAATGTATTCACAGAATCATTCAGGTATATATTCCGCTGTTTGAAGAATTTCGTACCAAGGCTTCAGGATATCTGGACCTGATGAACTGAATTTCCAGAATACTGCGTATCTGATAACAATCCGGACAATTGTCCGGATTTCATTTCACCTTAAGGATCAGGATCCTGTAGAACTCTCCGTCCCACATGGATGCCTCCGAGCAGTCAACCTCACTCGTCTGTACCAGAAGATCCTGTCTTGCAAACCAATACTGTTATTCCTTTGTCGGGTAGTAGAAGAAGATCTTCATGTTCTTTCCGGTTTCATGCTGTACCTTTGCAATGCTTCTTATCATTGCTTCAAACACCTGCAGTGCAAATGGATTGAAGAAGTAGAAACAGGTTCCTTCCCCTGGATCAAACTGTTCTGCAGAGGCATGCACAAAGCAGATCTCATCTGTTTCTCCATACCGCTTCAGATTCTCCTGTGCCTCATCAATCCTTTTCCAGCTGTAATCCACACCGATGATCTTACAGCCGATATGCTCATGAAGGTAAATGCCGACTCTTCCTTTACCGCACCCAAAGTCAACCAAGGTATCCTCTTTTGTCACTTCACCGCTCTCTGCAGGTTTCTTCAAAGCCGCATATGGTGTCGGATCATACCCGTAGTTCTCCGTATCCATGATGGAATAGTCGCTGCCGCGTGTATGAATCTTCAGCTTCAGGTCTTCGATCAGTTCATTCATATCCATAAATTTCCATGAATGGCACCCTGT